>DATCFA010000055.1:0-4916 GCA_036509805.1 Casimicrobiaceae bacterium | reverse complement strand
CCGCGAACAGCGCCGGTGGATGCGCGGCGCTCGCGCGGTCGAACGCGATGACACCGCCGTCCTGCGACAGCGAGTAGCGGCCGATCGAGCCGCCCTGAGCCAGCATCGACAGCGTGTTGTCGGCGAGCCCCAGCCGGTACAGGTTGATGCGCCCGCGGTCCTCGCTGATGAAGACCAGCGCCGTCCCATCGGGCGCGTAGCGCACGTGCGTCGTCTGCCGGTCGAGGCGCGGCGCGATCCGCGTCACCGCACCCGTCTTGCGATCGACCAGTCGCAGGTGGCCCTGGTCGTTGAACGCGCGCTGCGTGTTGTAAGCGACCTGGACGATCTGGCGGCCGTCCGGCGAATAGACGGGAAATGCGTCGTCCATGCCGCTGCCTTCGGTCAGCGTGCGTTTCCTGCCGCTGCGGGTGTCGACGAGCACGATGTCGCGCCGGTTCATCATTCCCGGCTCGGCTGCCGTGTCGACACTCACGGCGATCTCGCCGCCGTCGGGCGCGATGTCGAAATCTTCCGCCGACGGTTCCCACGGCGGCAGCGCGAGTCCGGTACCCGCCAGCAGATCGCGGCTGCGCCCGCTCGCCACGTCGCAGGCGAACACGTGCGGCTCGCGCCCGTCCGTCAGCCAGTGGTCCCAGTAGCGATATTCGCCGCGCTCGGTGACGTGCGCCTTCACCTTGTCGTTCTTGCGCTCGGCGAGGCGCTTCGCCTGCAGCGCACCGGTGGCGAGATCGCGCCACACCCACGACACGAACGCGATGTGCTTGCTGTCGGCAAACCACTTGAGTCCCGCGCAACCGGTGGCGAGCGACGAAAGCCTGCGCGCCTCGCCACCGTCGACGGCGATCAGGTAGACCTGCGCCTCGGCGTCGTCGCGGCGCTTCGCCGTGAACGCGATGTGGCGGCCGTCGGGCGACCAGCGCGGATCGCTGTCCTTGTCGCCGGCCGTCAACATCCGCGGCTTGGCGCGACCCGGAGCGAATCCGGTCGGGAAAAGCCAGAGCTCGGTATGGCCTTCGTTCCTGTCCATGTCGAACGACGTGACGCTGGCGCACACAACCGCGCCATCGGGTGACAGGCTCGGCGATCCGATCCGCTTCAGTGCCCACAGCGCGTCGACGTCGAGCGGCGGCTTGTGACCTTTCTGCATGGCGATTTCGCTTCCGGTAGAATCGGTGTGCGCATTCTAACGTCCTGACGCGGGATCCCCGCCACTCCACATGAGCACAATGATCTATCGCAGGCTCGGGCGCTCCGGCCTCAAGGTGAGCGCGCTGTCGTTCGGTTCCTGGGTGACCTACGGCAACCAGATGGGTGTCGATGTCGCGCGCGAATGCATGGCGGCCGCTTACGAGGCCGGCGTCAATTTTTTCGACAATGCCGAGGTGTACGCCGGCGGCCAGTCGGAAACGATCATGGGCGAGGTGCTACGCAAGTCCGGCTGGCGGCGCGCGTCGTACATCGTTTCGACCAAGTTCTACTGGGGCCTCAACGACGGTCCCAACGAGAAGAACACGCTCAATCGCAAGTACCTGATGCAGGCGATCGACGCGTCGCTGGCGCGCCTCGGGCTCGACTACATCGACCTCGTGTTCTGCCACCGTGCCGACGCGAACACGCCGCTCGAGGAGACGGTGTGGGCGATGCACGACATGGTCGCCTCCGGCAAAGCCACCTACTGGGGAACGTCCGAGTGGACGGCTGCCGAGATCTACGCCGCGTGGCTGATCGCCGACAAGCATCACCTGCACAAGCCGGTGATGGAGCAACCGCAATACAACCTGCTGCACCGCGAGCGCGTCGAGGTCGAATACGCGCGCGTGTTTCGCGATCTCGGCATCGGCGCGACCATATGGAGTCCTCTTGCGTCGGGCTTGCTGACCGGCAAGTACAACGATGGCATTCCCGCGGATTCGCGCGGTGCGCTGAAAGGCTACGAGTGGCTGGCCGAGGGCCTGACAAAACCGGATGACCTCAGGAAGGTGCGCGCGCTGATGCCGCTGACGGCGGAGCTCGGCTGCACGCTGGCGCAGTTGGCGCTCGCGTGGTGCCTGAAGAATCCCCACGTGTCGACGGTGATCACCGGCGCATCACGCCCGGCGCAGGTGCGCGAGAACATGCTGGCGCTCACCGTGCTGCCGAAGCTTACCAGCGCGATCATGGCCCGCATCGACGCCATCGTCGGCACGCCGGAGTGAAGCGGCGCTCGTGAACCCGCTCGAATCCTGGAACGAGGAGCAGCGCGCCGTCTACCTCTATCGCGTCTGCGCTGACGCCGAGCGCGGCACCGCACGCGGCGAGCTCTTTACGCGACTGGCCGGCGAAGCCGAGGCGCAGGCGACGATCTGGCGCGCACAGCTGACCGCGCGCGGCGCGCAAGCACCCGCTCCGTTCATCGCCGATTCGCGCACGCGTCTCGTCGCGCGGCTGGTGGAGCTGCTCGGTCCGCGGCGGATGCGCCCGGTGCTCTCGGCGATGAAGGTGCGCGGCATGTCGATCTACACATCCGAGCCGCCGTTGCGCGACGAGGGCCACGGCATGCCGCTGGCGCTCGGACGCGTCGAGCGCAGGCATCGCGGGCTTGCCGGCGGCGGCAACCTGCGCGCCGCGGTGTTCGGGCTGTCCGACGGCCTCGTGTCCAACGCGAGCCTGATCTGCGGCGTCGCCGGCGCCGGAGCGAGCCCCGCTGTCGTCGTGTTGTCGGGTGTCGCGGGCCTCGCTGCCGGCGCATTCGCCATGGCCGCCGGCGAATACGTATCGGTGCAATCGCAGCGCGAGCTGTTCGAGTACCAGATCGCGCTCGAGCGCGACGAGCTGGCGCAATACCCGGAAGCCGAGGCGCAGGAGCTCGCGCTGATCTATACGGCGAAGGGGCTGCCGCGCCGCCAGGCCGAGCAGGTGGCGAAGAAGATCGTCGCCGATCCCGCGCATGCGCTGGACACGCTCGCGCGCGAGGAACTGGGGCTCAACCCCGATGAGCTCGGCTCGCCGGTAGCGGCGGCGATGACCTCGTGGGGATCGTTCGCGCTCGGCGCGCTCATTCCGCTCGCGCCGTTCGTGTTGCACGCCGACAACGCACTCGGCACCTCGGTGGCATGCGCAGCGGCGGGACTGTTCGCCGTCGGCGCCGTGCTGTCGCTGTTCACCGGCCGCCGCGCGGCCTGGTCGGGCGCGCGGCTGCTGGCGCTCGGCGCGTGCGCCGGCGCGCTGACCTACCTGATCGGTCGCCTTTCCGGCGTCGCCATCGGGTGAGCACGCGCGGCCTCCCGGCCGTCGTACTGAAGGACGGCCGCGACAAGTCGCTCTTCGCGCGTCATCCGTGGATTTTTTCCGGCGCGATCGACAGCGCGCCCGAGCTCGCCGCCGGCACCAGCGTCGACGTGCGCGCCGCCGACGGCACTTGGCTCGCGCGCGCCGCGTGGTCGCCGGCGTCGCAGATCCGCGCGCGTGCATGGACGTTCGACGAAGGCGAGACGGTCGACCGCGCATTCTTCCAGCGTCGGATCGCAGCCGCGGTGGCGCGGCGCAGTGCGCTGTTCGACGCCGACAACACGGCCGCGCGGCTGGTGCACGCGGAATCGGACGGCCTGCCCGGAATCATTGCCGATCGCTACGCCGATGTCATCGTCATCCAGCTCCTCGCCGCGGGTGCGGACGCCCATCGTGCCGACATCATCGACGCGCTGGTCAGCACGACGGGCGTGACGACGATCGTCGAGCGCTCTGACGCCGAAGTGCGCACGCTGGAAGGGCTTCCGCCCGTCACCGGCGTCGTCGCGGGCGCGCTGCCAGCGCGCGTCGTGATCCGCGAACACGCGCTCGCCTACCGCGTCGACGTGCTAGGCGGCCAGAAAACCGGCTTCTACCTCGACCAGCGCGACAATCGCCGGATCGTCGGCGACCTCGCGGCCGGCAGGCGCGTGCTCAATGCGTTCTGCTATACCGGTGGCTTCACGCTCGCCGCGCTGGCGGGTGGCGCGCAAAGCGCACTATCGATCGACAGTTCCGCTCCCGCGCTGTCGCTCGCGCGCAGCAATCTCGCGGCGAACCCGTCCATCGCCGCGCTGCCGGCGAAATGGCACGCGGCGGACGTCTTCGGCGAGTTGCGCGAACTGCGCAACGCCGGTGCGCAGTTCGACATGGTCGTGCTCGATCCGCCGAAATTCGCGCCGACCGCCGCGCACGCGCAGCGCGCGGCGGCCGCCTACAAGGACATCAACCTGCTCGCGTTCAAGCTGCTGGCGCCCGGCGGCCTGCTGGTGACGTTTTCATGCTCCGGCGGCATTTCCGCCGAGCTGTTCCGCAAGATCGTCGCAGGGGCCGCCGTCGACGCGCGTGCCGACGCGACGGTCGTCGCGACACTGGGCGCGGGCGCCGATCATCCGCTGACGCTCGCGTTTCCCGAGGGCGAATACCTGAAAGGCTTGTTGCTGCGCAAGATCGCGTGAGTCAAAAAACAAGGCCGTGGGATTAACCACGGCCTTGTAGTTTCGGCGGGTCGGACAGGAGGTCGGCCCGCCGGATTCGGCAACCCGGCTCGTTCGCGCGAGACGTCCCTCGTCACCCAGCCTTTTTCATGCAATCGCTCATGAACTTCTTGTGCTCGTCGCCCTTCATCCCCTTGGCCTGCGTATTGCAAACGCTCATCTTGCTTTTCGCGGCGGATTCCTCGCCGGAAAGGCAACTCTTCATGAACGCCTTGCGATCGTCGCCTTTCTTGTCGGTCGCCTTGGCGTTGCAATCCTTCATGCGTAGCTGCTGCGACGTCATTGGCTTGTCCGCAGCCCACGACGGCGCGCTTGCGACTGCGGCAAACGCGGTCATCAGCACGATCGACATCCATTTCTTCATGAACTTCTCCCGGAAATTTCGAAGGTCCCGGAGGGTCCTGCCACGCCGCCCCTTGCCCGTTGCAT
>DATCFA010000054.1:0-2389 GCA_036509805.1 Casimicrobiaceae bacterium | reverse complement strand
GAGGCCGGGCATCGCGAACGTCGCGTTGTCGGATGCCACGGCGAGGTCGCACATCGACACCAGCTGGCATCCGGCCGCGGTGGCGATGCCGTGCACGCGCGCGATCGTCGGCTGCGGCAGCGCCGTCAACTGCATCATCATCGCATTGCAGCGCGCGAACATCATCCGCTGCCAGCCGATGTCGCGGTGCGCGCGCATTTCCTTGAGGTCATGCCCCGCCGAGTAGCCTTTGCCGTGCGCGGCGAGCACGACGACACGCACGTCGGGGTCGGCGCCGGTGGCGCCAAGCGCTGCGGCCAGCGCGTCGATCATTGCCAGCGACAGAGGGTTGTAGCGCTCACCGCGGTTGAGCGTCAGCGTGCGGACGCCGCCGTCATCGCGGCATTCCACATAGGGCGGGAGCGCCGGTTCGGCCGTTGCATTCATCGCATCCTCACTCGATCGCTGCCGCGGAGCGCGCACGCTCGCGCAGCAGGAATTTCTGGATCTTGCCGGTCGATGTCTTCGGCAGCTCGCCGAATTCGAACGCCTTGGGCATCTTGAAGCCCGCGAGGTGCCGCCGGCAATGGGCGGCGAGTTCCTCCGCCGTCAGTGCCGCGCCCGGCTTGAGCTCAACGTAGGCGCGCGGCGACTCGCCCCATTTCGCATCCGGCTGCGCGACGACGGCAGCGGCCAGCACCGCAGGATGGCGGTACAGCACGTCCTCGACCTCCAGCGAGCTGATGTTCTCGCCGCCGGAAATGATCACGTCCTTGCTGCGGTCGCGGATTTTCGCGTAGCCGTCCGCGTGCAGCACGGCCAGGTCGCCGGTATGCAACCAGCCGCCGGCGAACGCTTCGGCAGTCGCGGCAGGATTATTCAGATAACCCTTCATCGTGATGTTGCCGCGGAACATGATCTCGCCGATCGTTTCGCCGTCCGCGGCGACCGCCGCGAGCGTCACCGGATCGCGCACGCTCATCGCTTGCTGCAGCGTGTACGCGACGCCCTGGCGGCCGTTGCGCTCGGTGCGTGCCGCGATGTCGAGTGCAGTCCACGCCGGCTGCTTCGCGCAGACCGCCGCCGGACCGTAGGTCTCGGTCAATCCGTAGACGTGCGTGATGTCGAAGCCCATCCGCTCCATGCCCTCGATCATCGCCGCCGGCGGCGCCGCGGCCGCAACCAGGCCCGAAACACGGTGGTCGATGCCGCGCTTCATCGCCTCCGGCGCGTTGATCAGCGTCGAGTGCACGATGGGCGCGCCGCAATAATGCGTGACGCCGTGCGTGCGGATCGCGTCGAAGATCGACTGCGCGTCCACACGGCGCAGGCAGACATTGGTACCGGCGATCGCCGCCATCGTCCACGGGAAGCACCAGCCGTTGCAATGGAACATCGGCAGCGTCCACAGGTAGACGGCATGCCGCGGCATCTCCCAGTCGACGACATTGGAAATCGCGTTGAGATACGCGCCGCGATGGTGATAGACGACGCCCTTCGGGTTGCCGGTGGTGCCCGACGTGTAGTTGAGCGCTATCGAGTCCCATTCGTCGGTGGGCATCTGCCAGGCGTACGCCGGATCGCCGGACGCGAGCAGCGCTTCGTAGCCGGCGCTTCCCGCCGTGGCATCCGCACCCGCCCGCAGCGGGTCGGCGACATCGATCACCCGAGGCGGTGTCGCGAGCCGCGCCAGCGCTGCGCGCATCACCGGCGCGTACTCGGTGTCGCAGACAACGACCGTGGCACCGCCATGCTGAAGCATGAACGCCAGCGCCTCGGCATCGAGGCGCGTGTTGAGCGTATTGAGCACGGCGCCCGCCATCGGCACGCCAAAATGCATTTCCACCATTTCCGGCGTGTTGGCGAGCATCGCGGCGACGGTGTCGCCACGCGCGACGCCCAATGCTGCGAGCCCGCTCGCAAGCCGCCGGCAACGCGCGTAGGTTTCGCCCCAGGTGTCGCGGCGCGCGCCGTACACGACCGACACGCGATCGGCGAACACGCCGGCGCTGCGGGCGATGAACGACAGCGGCGTCAGCGGCACGTAGTTCGCGGCATTGCGCGGCAGCGCGTCGGGCGGCGTGTTCGGCATGGAAGTCCGCAGGCGATGTAATCGGTGTGAAGGCGCGCGCGGGCTGCCCGGGTCCGCGCGGGGCACGCCGGGCGGGGTCGCGGTGCGATGGGCTATCGTAGCATCGGGGCGTTGCGCTTGTCGGATCGGCGCGATTTGGCTACGCTCGAACGCTCGTGCATGCAAAAAGGATGGATTTGGGCAACCGCTTGTCGAAAATCGTCACGCGCACCGGCGACGCCGGCAGCACCGGACTCGGCGACGGCACGCGCGCCGCAGGCGTTGCGCACGTCGCACGCACCGTGTGCCGGCGCGCCGAGCGCGCGCTGGTCGCACTCG
>DATCFA010000053.1:0-5239 GCA_036509805.1 Casimicrobiaceae bacterium | reverse complement strand
GGGCGCATGAAGGTCCAGAAAGTCTGACGGCTCCGCAGCATGCAACGCAACGCCATCGCCATTTTGCTGGTCGTCCTCTGCGCGCTGTTGCCGCTCGCGCTGCAGCTCATCGGCGAACGCCAGGTCTACTGGCTGTTCGTCGTGTCCGAATTCTTCGTCTTCGCGATCGTCGCCATCAGCCTCGACCTGCTGATGGGGCGCAGCGGGCAGATTTCGCTGGGACACAGCGGATTCGTTGCATTGGGCGCGTATGCGGCGGCGATCCTCAACGAGCGATTCGGCGCGGACCTTGCGGTCGGCATGCTGGCCGGCGGATGCCTCGCCGGCATTGCCAGCCTGATCCTCGGCTTTCCCGCGACGCGGCTGCGAGGGCACTACCTCGGAATCGTCACGCTCGGTTTCGGCATCGCCGTCGACCAGATCGCGCTCAAATGGGATGCGTTGACCGGTGGCGACCAGGGCGTGCACCTGCACAAGGCCGTGCTGCTCGGATTGGACGTCGGCACGCCGGTACGCATGTACTACGTCGCGCTCGTCGCGCTTTTGGTCACCGTGCTGCTGGTGTGGAACCTGACCGGCACGCGCATCGGACGCGCGTTCGCCGCGATCAAGGACAGTGAAGTCGCGGCGGCAGCGATGGGCGTTCCGATCGCGCGCACCAAAGTGCTGGCGTTCATCTGCAGCGCATTTCTCGCCGGCGTCGCGGGCGCCATCTATGCGTTCCTCGTCGGATTCGTCGCGCCGGAGGATTTCGGCATCGACAGCTCGCTGCTGTTCTTCGCGATGGTGGTGATCGGCGGCATGGGCTCGATACCGGGCGCGATCGGTGGCGCGATTGTCGTCGACGCGGTGAAGAATGCCGCGGCCACCGTCAGCGGCCTGTCGCTGACGATCCTGGGCAGCATGATCGTGCTGGTCGTGCTGTTTTTCCCCGGCGGACTGAAGGCGTGGCTGCGGCCGCGCCGCGCCGCCACCGGCCTTGTCCACGAGCCCGACGACGCCGCGATACCGCAGGATGCTTGAAGCGCGCCAACTGACTGTCCGCTTCGGCGGCCTCACCGCCGTCAATGCGCTGGACCTGGATATTCCGGACACGGGAGTGTTCGCGCTCGTCGGACCCAACGGTGCGGGCAAGACGACGCTGATCAATGCGTTGAGTCGCGTGTGCAGCGTCGCCGAAGGCAGCATCCATCTCGACGGCGCGGACCTGCTCGATTTGCGGCCGCACGAGGCGGTGCGTGCGGGAATCGCGCGCAGCTTCCAGCGCGCCGAACTGTTTCCCACGCTCAGCGTCATCGACAACCTGCTCGTCGGCCTTCACGGCGAAATGACGACCGGGCTGGAAGGCGCGCTGCGAATGCGCTCGACACGCGCGCAGGAACGCGCAGCGCGCGCGCGTTGCGAAGCACTGATGCGCGAACTCGACCTGTGGGAACTGCGCGATTGCGCGCCGGCGGATCTTCCCTACGGCCATCAAAAGCTGCTGGATGTCGCGCGCGCGCTGATCTCGCGGCCGAAGCTGCTGCTGCTGGACGAACCCTTCGCCGGGCTCACCGACGCCGAGACGCCGCGGCTGCTCGCGTGCATCGCCGCCGCCGGCCGGCAATGCGCGGTGCTGATGATCGAGCACCACTTCAAGCTGCTCGAAGGCGTCGCGCAACGCATGACCGTGATGAACTTCGGCAGGAAGATCGCCGAAGGAACGCCCGCCGAAATGCGCGCCGACCCGGAAGTCATCCGCTGTTACCTCGGAACGGGCCGCCAGAAAGCCGCGGAGCCGGCGCCGTGCTGAAGCTCGACGACGTCCACGTCCACTACGGCCGCGTGCACGTGCTGCGCGGGATCAGCCTCGAAGTGGCGGATGGATCGGTGGTGGCGCTGCTGGGCGCCAACGGCGCCGGCAAAACGACGACGCTGAAAACGATATCCGGCATCCTGCACCCGTCGCGCGGGACGATCCATTTCGACGGCGAGGACATTTCGCGGCTCGATCCCTCGCAGATCGTGCGCCGCGGCATCATCCACTGCCCGGAGGGGCGGCAGGTGTTTCCGGGGTTGAGCGTCCGCGAGAACCTGATGCTCGGCAGTTACGCGCGCGGAAATCCGCGCATCCAATTCGACCGCGTGCTTGATATTTTCCCCGCGCTGCGCTCGCGACTCGCCCAGCTTGCAGGCACGCTGTCCGGCGGCGAGCAACAGATGCTTGCGATCGGTCGCGCACTGATGGCCGAGCCCCGGCTGCTGCTGCTCGACGAGCCGAGCCTCGGACTCGCGCCGATCATCGTCGAGTACATCTTCCAGGTGATCGCCAAGTTCCACGAACACGACATCTCCGTGCTGCTCGTCGAGCAGAACGCGACGCTCGCACTGGAATTCGCCGGGTGGGCCTATGCGCTGTCGCATGGCCAGATCCGTTTTTCGAAATCGGCGGAAGAATTGCGTGATTCCGACTTGGTCCAGCGTGCCTATCTGGGTTGAAGCACGCGCGTCGCGACACGCGTCGTCGAAACGCCTCCGACGCCGGCAACGCTGCTTGACGGGCAAACACGATATTGATATGGTTATTCTGTAGCACAACGTTTCGTATGTTGGGAATTTGGAGGGCATCATGATCAGGAATACGTGGTACGTCGCCGGGCTTTCCCGCGACTTCAAGTACAAGCTCGAGAAAAAAGTGATCACCGCGCTACCGATCGTCATGTGGCGCGCGCAGGACGGCAAAGTCGTCGCGTTCGACGGTCGCTGCTGCCACAAGCGCTTTCCGTTGTGGGACGGGAAGCTCCTCGACAACGGCGTGCTGCGCTGCGCGTATCACGGCCTTTGCTACGACAGCAGCGGCAAGTGCGTCGACATTCCGATGCAGCGCGACATTCCGATCTCGCCGGTGGCGCGGCTGCATCACTATCCGACGGTCGAGCAGGACGGTCTCGTCTGGCTGTGGCCGGGCGACGTGACGAAGATCGGCGACGTCAAGCCGCCGCGCATCCCCGAGCTCGCCGATCCGCGCTACGAGGCGGTGATCTCCGATCCACCGATCCGCATTCGCGCGAACTACCGGCTGCTGATCGAGAACCTGCTCGACATCACGCACTTCTTTCCGCTGCACGACGGCAACATCGGCGACCTTGCCAATTCGATGATTCCTGTCGGACTGGTGGAGGACACCGTCGACGGAAATTCGAAGGTGATGACGACGCGCGATGTGCAGGACTACAAGCTGCCGCCGTATTACCAGCGCTGGTTCGGCCTCGACATCGTCGATCGCAACCATACGCACGCGATGATCGGCCCCGGCCTCGTCCGCGTTCAGTTGCGGCTCGCGCCGCCGGGCAAGCTAGGCAGCGACGAGGAATGCGGCTACATCCTGTGCCACACCGATACGCCGATCGACGAGCATCACCTCGAGTGGCACTGGATCATGATCTCGAAAGCGGGCTCGCGCTTCCCGCCCGACGTGTCGATGACGCTTGCGCAGGGAATGGCATTCGAGTTCCCTGAAGTCGTCGCACAGGACGAATGGGCGCTGGCGAAGCAGCAGGAGATGCTCGAGTTTTCCGACGCGTACGCCGACAACACGAAATACCGCGAGATCAACATGCGCTCGGACATCGGCGTCGTGCATGCGCGTCGCGTGCTGTCGCGGATGGAAAAGGCGGAGCAGAACGAGCCTTTCGGGTTGCCGGCGGCATCGCTGGAAATGGCGAAGTACGCGTCCAACCTGAAGGCACAAGGAGCCGACTGATGAAAGTGGTCGTCAACTTCGACCTGTGCATGGGCAACGCGCAGTGCATGATCGCCGCACCTCAGGTCTTCGAAGTGCGCGACGATGGCTTCCTGTACATCCTGCAGGAGGAACCGCCCGAGAGCCTGCGTGCCGAGGTCGAGAACGCGGTTCGCCTGTGCCCGACGCAGGCGATCACGATCGAAAAATAACGCGTGCAATCCGTTGTCATCGTCGGCGCATCGCTCGCTGGATTCTCGGCCGCGAAGGCGCTGCGCAGGCTCGGCTTCGACGGCAAGGTCACGCTCGTCGGCGACGAGGCGCATCTGCCTTATCAGCGGCCACCGCTTTCGAAGCAGTTCCTGGCCGGCGGCTGGGATCGCGCGCGGCTCGATCTCTCCGTCGGCGACGACCTGCAGCTCGAATGGCTGCTGCAAACGCGCGCGCAATCGCTCGACCTCGCGCGACACGAGGTCGCGCTGTCCGACGGGCGTTGCGTTCGCTACGACGGTCTCATCGTTGCCACCGGCGCGCGCGTGCGCAAGCCGCGCTGGTATGCGGACCTGCAAGGCGTCTTCACGCTGCGCAGCGTCGACGACGCGATCGCACTGCGCGCGCATGTCGCGGCCGGCAAGCGCAACGTGGCCATCGTCGGCGCGGGCTTCATCGGCTGCGAAACGGCGGCGACATTGCGCGGCCTCGGCTGCGACGTGACGCTGATCGATGTCGATCGCCTGCCAATGGAGCGTGTGCTGGGAGCGGAGCTCGGCGGCGTGTGCCTGCAACTTCACCAGTCGCATGGCGTGCACGTGGTGCTCGGCGTCGCGGTGGACGCGCTGGTGGGATCGACCGCGGTCGAAGGGGTCAAGCTCGCCGATGGCCGCGTGATCGAGGCGGACTGCGTGATCGTGGGTGTCGGCGCCGTCCCCAACGTGGAATGGCTGCTCGATTCGGGCCTCGACATCGCGGACGGTGTCGCGTGCGATGCCCAGTGCGCCGCGCTCGGCGCCGAGCGCGTCGTTGCCGCTGGCGACGTCGCGCGTTCCAACCACCCGCATCACGGCAAGCGGCGCGTCGAGCACTGGAACAATGCGATCGCACAAGGAGACGCTGCTGCACAAACGCTGCTGGCTGCACCCGCACAAGCGCGTGCGTATGCGGCGACGCCGTTCTTCTGGTCGGATCAATACGACTGCAAGCTGCAGCTTATCGGCGTCCCGCTGCCTGGCGACGCGCTGCGCGTCGTCGAGGGCGCGCTCGATGCGCGGCGCTTCGTCGCCCTCTTCGAGCGTGACGGCCAGGCCAGCGGCGCGTTCCTGTACAACAGCATGCACCGCGTCGCCGCCTACACGCAGGTGGTCGAGGGCATGCACGCGGGGATTGCGCAAGGGGCGGCTGCATGAGCGCCGGCGCGCCAGCCGCGCTGCTCGCAGGACTGCGCGTCCTCGAGTTCGGCCATATCGCGGCAGCGCCTTTCTGCGGCATGCTGCTCGCCGACCTCGGCGCCGATGTCGTCAA
>DATCFA010000052.1:0-2724 GCA_036509805.1 Casimicrobiaceae bacterium | reverse complement strand
GGGCGACCGCCATGCTTGGCGTAGACCGCATAGCGAAAGCCGGCATACGCATGCAGCGTCCTGCCGGCGGCCTCGATCGGCGCCACCGCCGGCACTTCGCGGGCGACCAACTCAGCGACGAACGCATGCTCCTCGGCGATTTCAGCGTCGCTCCAGCGCGCCGGCCGGTAGAACTTGACCACCAGCGGCGGCGCATCGTCGCGCATCACCTGGTAGACGCGATTTTCATAGCTGCCGAGTGCGAGCAGCCGTCCATCGCCGCGGAACCCGGCGACGTCCATCGCGTCGAGCACGACGTCGGGCGTCAGTCCGGAATAGGCAAGGTCGGGTGTGTCCGTCATCGCGCATTGTAAGGTTTGCGCGCCTGCAACCGACCGGTGCTACAGTATTCGACTACCGCGAGAGGACGACAATGGATCAGGCGAACGATTCGGTGATGCCGGTGGCCGGCGGCTACGTCTACCGCCGGCATGCGCTGCCGGTGCGCATCATGCACTGGATCAATGTCGTCGCGCTGACGATCCTGCTGATGAGCGGGCTCGGCATTTTCAACGCGCACCCGGCGCTCTACTGGGGCCAGTCGTCATACAACGGCAAGCCGCCCATCCTCGTGATGACAGCCGCCGATACGCCCAACGGCGACAAGCGCGGCGTTACGCGGATATTCGGCCACGAGTTTTCGACCGACGGCCTGTTCGGGGTGTCGGCGCAGCCCAACGGTCAGCGCGCGATACGCGGATTCCCGTGGTGGATGACCATCCCCGACCTGCAATGGCTGTCGATGTCGCGCACCTGGCATTTCTTCTTCGCATGGGTGCTGGTGTTCAACGGTCTCGCGTACGTCGTCTATTCGATTGTCACGCGCCACCTGGCGCGCGACCTGGCACCCACGCGCGGCGACGTCGCCGGCATTCGTCAGTCGATCGTCGATCACCTGCATTTGCGCCATCCCGCCGGCGAGGAATCGAAGCGTTACAACGTGCTGCAGAAGTTCGCGTATCTGTTCGTGATCTTCGTGCTGCTGCCGCTGACGATCCTGATGGGCCTCGGCATGTCGCCGTGGCTGGACGGCGTGTGGCCGGGATGGGTGGGCGTGTTCGGCGGCCGCCAGTCCGTGCGCACGCTGCATTTCATCTGCGCATGGCTGATCGTCGCGTTCGTGCTCGTGCACGTTTTCGAGGTGATCATCACCGGCGTCTACAACAACCTGCGCTCGATGATTACCGGGCGCTACCGTGTCAGCGGGGATGCACATGAAACTCATGAAGCGAAGTAACGGCAGGCGCCGGCGTTTCCTGGCGCGGATGCTGGGCGCAGCCGGCGCGGCTACGCTCGCCGGCTGCGACCGGCTTTCGCAAACGACATGGTTCCCGGCGCTGCTCGGCAAGGCCGATGTGCTGAGCGAGGGCGCGGCCGCCGTCGTCGGACGCAAGGCGATGGCGCAGGAATTTCCGGCGGCCGAGCGCTCGCCGACATTTCGCAGCAACGGCACGTCCGATCCGGGCACCGAAGATTACGAAATGCTGGTGAGCGACGGTTTCGCAGGCTACCGTCTCGCCATCGACGGCCTCGTCGAGACGCCGCGCATGTGGACGCTCGACGAATTGCGTGCGATGCCTTCGCGCTCGCAGATCACGCGCCACGACTGCGTGGAGGGCTGGAGCGCCATCGGGCAATGGAAGGGCGCGCGACTGTCGTCGTTGCTCGCGGCGGTGCGCCCCAAGCCCGCAGCGCGCTACGCGGTGTTCCACTGCGCCGACCCGATGTCCGCTGACGGCAACGATCTCTATTACGAAAGCATCGACTTCGACGACGCCTATCACGAGCAGACGATCCTCGCCTACGAGCTCAACGGCGCGCCGTTGCCGGTCAAAAACGGCGCGCCGCTGCGCTTGCGTGTCGAGCGACAGCTCGGCTACAAGCATGCCAAGTACGTGATGCGCGTCGAATTGATCAACAGCTTCGCGCACATCGCCGGTGGCCATGGCGGGTATTGGGAAGACCAGGGCTACCAGTGGTACGCCGGCATTTGACGGTGTTTCGGCGCGGTCGACCGGATGGCGTCGTCGATGGGCACTTGAGCGTGTGGCGCAATACGCGCTAGGCTCTCATTTTTGCCAGCCGATCGGTCCCATGTTGCGGCGTCTCGCGTTACTCGCGGCAATCACGCTTGCCGGATGCTCGTCGATGCCGCCCGACCAGGCGGCAATGGGCAGCGCAGGCGAGGTGTTCGCCGCCTACGTCGATGCGTTCAACACGCAAAAGTGGGATCGGGTGGTCGCGCTGTACAGCGACCAGCCGGGATTCCAGTGGATCGAGAACGGCAAGGTCATCTACACGTCGAAGCGCGACGTGGCGGATGCGTATGCGTGGCTGCGTGAGCACGTGCGGCGCGCGAGTTACCTGCCGTCGGACACCAATATCACCGGGTTGAATGCCAGCAGCGCGCAGATCTCGACGCGCTTCGTCACGCGCGTCGAGACGTCCGACGGCCGTGAATTCGCCTACTCGGGCGACATGCGGATGGAACTGCGCCGCGAGGGCGGCGCATGGAAGATCGCCGGCGGCGAGGCACATTCGGCAGGGAGCCTCGTGCCGAACTGAGCGGTCATTCGCGCGGAAGCGCGAATCCGGTGTCGTTGTGATGGCCTGACGCGACGCACGCGCGTTCAAGCGAACAATCCGTGCAGGAACCATTCGCCGTCGCTGGTGCCGCGCCGGTGA
>DATCFA010000051.1:0-2592 GCA_036509805.1 Casimicrobiaceae bacterium | reverse complement strand
CTGCTTCGGCTGATCGCGCTGCCTGTGGCGTCTACAGTACGATCAATTTCGCGTGGACGGATTGCCTGCCGGATCGCGCCAATTCCGTGCACATCAGGCTACCTCCTCATATATGCCCGTAAATACCGATAGCCGTGCCCGACCCGGCTGGCAATTCTGGGTCGACCGCGGCGGCACGTTCACCGACATCGTGGCGCGCAAGCCCGATGGAACGCTGGTCACGCACAAGCTCCTGTCGGAAAATCCCGAGCGCTATCGCGACGCGGCGGTGCAGGGAATTCGTGACCTGCTGCAGGTCGCCGCGGGTGCACCGATTCCTGTCGAGGACATCGACGCCGTCAAGATGGGCACGACGGTCGCCACCAACGCATTGCTCGAACGCAAGGGCGAGCGCACGCTGCTGCTGATCACGCGCGGCTTCGGCGACGCGCTGCGCATTGCTTACCAGCACCGGCCGAAGCTTTTCGTGCGCAGGATCGAATTGCCGACGCTGCTCTACGAGCGCGTCGCCGAAATCGACGAGCGCATCGGTGCGCATGGCGATGTCGTGCAGCCGCTGGATCTCATCGGCGCCGAAGCCGCGTTGCGCGCCGCGCAGGCGGACGGTATCGGCGCGGTAGCGATCGTGCTGATGCACGGTTATCGCTACCCGCAGCATGAAACCGCGCTGGCCACGCTTGCCCGATCGCTGGGTTTTCGCCAGGTGTCGGTGTCGCACGAAGTTTCGCCGCTGATGAAGCTCGTGTCGCGCGCCGACACGACGGTGGTCGATGCGTACCTGTCGCCGATCCTGCGACGCTATGTCGACGAGGTGGAGTGCGACCTGTGCGGCGACGATGCCGGCAGCCTGCGGCTGCAGTTCATGCAGAGCTCGGGCGGATTGACCGACGCGCACCGTTTCCAGGGCAAGGACGCGATCCTGTCCGGACCGGCAGCCGGTATCGTCGGCGCGGTGGAAGTTTCGCGCCGCGCCGGCTTCGACCGGATCATCGGCTTCGACATGGGCGGCACGTCCACCGATGTCACGCACTGGGCAGGCGAATACGAGCGCGCCTACGAAACCGAAGTCGCCGGCGTGCGGCTGCGCGCGCCGATGATGAAGATCCATACGGTGGCCGCCGGCGGCGGCTCGATCTGCACGTTCGACGGCGCGCGTTTTCGCGTCGGCCCGCAGTCGGCGGGCGCCAACCCGGGGCCGGCGTGCTACCGGCGCAGCGGGCCGCTGACGGTGACCGACTGCAACGTGATGGTCGGCAAGCTCGATCCGGCGTTGTTTCCGCGGGTGTTCGGAGCGAGCGGCGACCTGCCGCTCGACGCCGACGTCGTGCGCGCGCGATTTGCCGAACTCGCGAACGAATTGGCGGCCACCGGGCATGCGCCGGCAACGCCGGAAGCAATCGCCGACGGCTTCCTGCGCATCGCCGTGGAGAACATGGCGAACGCGATCAAGCACATTTCGGTGCAGCGCGGCTACGATGTCACCGAATACACGCTGTGCTGCTTCGGCGGTGCGGGCGGCCAGCACGCGTGCGCGGTGGCCGACGCGCTCGGCATGACGCGCGTATTCATCCATCCGCTCGCGGGCGTGCTGTCGGCGTACGGGATGGGACTGGCGGATGTTCGCGCGCTGCGCCAGCAAGCACTGGAGGCGCCGTTGTCGTTGGCGACACTTGCGGAGGCGTCGGCGGCTTTCGTTGTGCTCGAGGGCGCGGCGTGCGCCGAAATCGCGGCGCAGGGCATCGACGCTACGCGCATCCACAGCCGGCGCTCGCTGCACCTCAAGTACGACGGCACCGACACGACGCTCGACATCGCGGCACAGTCCGATCCGGCGGCGATCGTCGCCGAATTCGAGCGCCGCTATCTGCAGCAATACGGGTTCACGATGCCCGGCCGCGTGCACGTGATCGAGGCGCTGGCGGTCGAAGTGGTGGGGCGTAGCGAGGATGCGAGCGATGCGCAGCGCGTGTTCACGCCGCGTGATGGGCCCCTGACGCCGATCCGCCGCAACCGCGTCTACACCGCAGGCGGCTTTCACGATGCGCCGGTGCACGCGCGCGAGGACCTGCGCCCGGGCGACGCGATCGACGGCCCGGCGATCATCCGCGAGTCCAATGCGACGACGGTCATCGAGTCCGGCTGGCAGGCGCGATTGACCGCGCGCGACGACATCGTGCTGACGCGCGTCGCGCCATTGCAGCGTGCACACGCGATCGGCACGCGCGCCGACCCGGTGCTGCTCGAGGTGTTCAACAACCTGTTCATGGCCATCGCCGAGCAGATGGGCGTGACGCTGGCCAACACTGCGTACTCGGTCAACATCAAGGAGCGTCTCGATTTTTCGTGCGCGCTGTTCGACGGCGACGGCAACCTGATTGCCAATGCGCCGCACATGCCGGTACACCTGGGCTCGATGGGCGAGAGCGTGCGCACGATCATCGATCGTCGTCCGGGAACGATGCGCGCGGGCGATGTGTTCGTGCTGAACGCGCCGTACAACGGCGGCACGCACCTGCCCGACGTGACGGTGATCGCGCCGGTGTTCCTGCAGGCAGAGGGTGAGCGGGCGTCTGCGCGTGGTCGGGCGACCTC
>DATCFA010000050.1:0-5693 GCA_036509805.1 Casimicrobiaceae bacterium | reverse complement strand
GCTCGCTACCGTGGCCGCGCGTCTGCGGATCGTCGGGGCCGATGTCACCGACACGACGCTGCCCGATGCGTGGCTCGATGCGCCGGCGGTCCACCGCACGCTGATGCTGTACGAGGCGGCGCGCAATCTCGCACACCTGCCACGCGAAAAATTGTCGGCAACGCTGGCGCGCGCGCTCGACGAGGGTAAACGCATCGACGCGGATGCGTACGCGCGGGCGCTCGCTACGCGGACAGCGATGCGCGCAACCGCGATCGACTGGATGGCGCATTTCGACGCGGTGATGTCGCCGCCGGCACGCGGCACCGCACCCGCGAGCCTCGACACCACCGGGGACCCGGCGTGTTGCGCGCTATGGTCGTTGCTCGGCTTTCCGGCGATCACGTTGCCGATCGGCCTCGCCGGCAACCGGATGCCGCTGGGCATGCAACTTGCGTCAACGCCGGACAGCGACGATTCGTTATTGTCAGTGGCGGCATGGGCGGAAGCGCGACTGCCGTTTCGAGGCCTGCCGTGAAACGCCCCCGCCAACACATGCTCATCACACCGCGCAACCCGGTGGCGCGTTCGCCGCTGATGAAGAAGGGCGGCGCGCACGGCAAGACACGCGCGGCGCAGCGCCGCCATGCGAAGACGCAACTGCTGCGCAAGCTGCGCGACGCCGATTGCGCCGAATGACGCTGTCCCGCCGCGACCTCGAGGAAAACCGGATGAGCGCGCTGTACGCGTCGGCGACCAAGCGCCAGGCGCTCAGCGCCGAGGAGCTGTCGGCGTCGCTCAATGCAACGCTCGCGGCCAAGCCGAAAGGCGCGGGCTGGTGGGTGTTCGGCTACGGCTCGCTGGTGTGGAATCCGCTGTTTCCGGTGGCCGAGACCGAGGCCGGCACGGTGCGCGGATTGCACCGGCGTTTTTGCCTGCGTTCGGTGGCGTCGCGCGGCACGCCGGACCAGCCGGGCCTGGTGCTGGGGCTCGACCGCGGCGGCGCCTGCCGCGGACTCGTGTTCAGGCTACCCGCGCCGCTGGCCGTCGACGAGCTGCACCTTTTGTGGCGGCGCGAAATGGTCGTCGGTGGCTACGTGCCGCGCTGGGTCAACGTCGACGTCGATGGCGCGCAGCGTTGCGCGCTGACGTTCGTCGTCAAGCGCGATCACCCGCATTACACGGGCAAGCTCGAGCTCGCCGAGCAGGTGCGCATCCTGAACTGCGCCTGCGGCGCGTTCGGCAGCTCGCGCGACTACCTGAACCACACGCGGGCAGCGCTGGCCGCGCACCGCATCGTCGACGGTTACCTCGAGACGCTGGCCGCAAGGCTCGCAGCGCCCGCACTCGCCGGCTGATTCGCTTTCGTGGCGGCGCTGCGTCCCAGCGCAATCGCGCCGGCGCACCACGCGAGCGACACCGGCACCGCGATCCACGCCATCGTCGTCAATGAAATGCCGGCGGCGCGCAGCCCGTTGAAGACCCAGCTCGACGCCGTGTCGCCGCCGCGATGCACGACGGTGTCGATCACGTTTTTCGCCTTGTACTTCTGCGCGGGCGGCAGCACGTTGAACAGCGTTTCACGCGCCGGCTTGCTGACCGCGTATTCGCCTGCCCGCCGCAGCACGCCGAACGCGACCAGCACCGGCAGCACCGGATCGCTGGCGAGCAGCGCGAAGCCGACGGCGGCGACCAGCGGCATCAGCGCGAGCGTGAACGTCGTTCCCATCCGCGCCATCATCGCGCCGAAGGCGAACAGCTGGATCGCGAGCGCCAGCACGTTGACGCCCAGGTCGACCAGCGCCAAAAGGCGCGTGCGCGCGGCGCTGTCGTGGATCGCGGCCGGAACGAGGTCGGTCTGCATGAAATAGAGGAACGTCGACAGCAGCGAAAAGCACAGCAGGAAGAAACAGATGCCGATCAGGTACGGCGAGCGCACCACGTCGGTGATGCCGGCGAACACGCTGCCGCCGAGCGCCGGCTCGCGGGCGGCGGGTGGTGCTGCGCCACTGTCTTCGGCCCATCGGCACAGGCGCAGGATTGCGATGATCGCCAGCACGAGGAACGCCGCCGACACCAGCACCATTCCCTTGACACCGACCAGTACGACGAAGACAGCCGTCAGCGACGGTCCCGCGAGCGCGCCGGCGGTGCCGCCGGCCGCGATGAATCCATACAGGCGCTTCGCCTGCGCGGTGTCGAAGATGTCCGCCATGAAGCTCCAGAAAAGACTCACGGCGAACAGGTTGAACACGCTGACCCAGACGAAAAAGGTCTTCGCGACCGGCGGCGACTGCGTGTTGCCGGCGCGAAACGCCCACCAGAACAGCATGAGGTCGAGGACGAAGAACGCGTAGAGCCACGGCAGCAGCCGCTTGCGCGGAAAGCGCGCGGTCAGCGCACCGAACACCGGGGCCAGCACGAGCATCGACACGAACACCAGCGTGAAAAGCCGCGACAGCGCGCGCTGGCCGCCTTCGATGGCCATTTCGTCGCGAATCGGCCGCAGCACGTAGTAGCCGGCCAGCAGCGCGAAAAAAAACACGAATGCCCACAATGATGCCGTTGTCTCGCGCGGGGTCGCGCGCGTCAGCCGCTGCAGCAGCGGCAATGGCATGCCGGACGCTACCGTGTCAGATGGCGACGTGGCGCCCGCCGTCGACGTGGATCGTCTCGCCGGTGACGTACGATGCGTCGGCGAGCAGGAAGTGCACGGCCTTGGCGACGTCCTCGGGCAGCCCTTCGCGGCGCAGCGGCGTGTGCGAGATGATCCGCTGGCGCGCGAGCTCGTCGAATTCGTTTTCCTCCGGCCAGATCACCGGCCCCGGCGCCACCGCGTTGACGCGCACTTCGGGTGCCAGCTCGCGCGCGAGCGAGCGCGTCAACCCCACCAGCGCCGACTTCGCCACCGAATACACGACGTAGTTCTTCAGCGGGCGCTCGGCGTGAATGTCGGTGATGTTGACGATCGAGCCCTGCGTCTTGCGCAACGCCGGCGCGGCCGCCTGCGACAGGAACAGCGGCGCGCGCACGTTGGTGCCGATCAGGTCGTCCCAGTCGGATGGCGTGATGTCGCCCACCGTCGTCTGGAAGAACGACGATGCGTTGTTGACCAGCGCATCGAGGCGGCCGAAGCGGTTGACGCTTTGCTCGACCAGCGACGCGAGCTTCGTCAGGTCGAGCAGGTCGGCCTGGATCAGCGCGACGGAATCCTCGCGCAGGTGATTCAACTCGGCCTGCAACAGGCGCGCCTCGCCCGCCGATGTCCGGTAATGCAGCATCAGCCGCGCGCCTCGGGCGTGCAGCAGCCGGCAAATGGCCGCGCCGACGCGTTTGGCGCCTCCTGTGATCAGTACGACCTTGTCCTGCACGCGTTTTGCCGTCGTCGGTAATGCGCCGGCCCTCGACAGGCGGCGTCATCCCGCACAATAGCGCATCCTGACTTCGACAGTGACGGCGCCGCAAATCCGCCGTTCGCCCGCCGTGCGCGCCCAAGACCCGAGCCTTCCCGTACCCGACGCCGGCGCCCGCGAGCACAGCGAGCGCGTGTGCGCTGCGCTGGTCGCGGCGATCGAAACGGCCGGCGGATTCCTGCCATTTTCGCGATGGATGGACATCGCGCTGTACGCGCCGGGGCTCGGCTACTACGCCGCCGGAACGCAGAAATTCGGCGGCGCGGGCGACTTCGTCACCGCGCCCGAAATGACGCCGCTGTTCGCGCAATGCGTGGCGGCGGACGTCGAGGCCATCCTCGCCGCCTCCAGAGGTCGCGAGATTGTCGAGTGGGGTGCGGGCAGCGGCCGGTTAGCCGCCGATCTGCTTGCAGCGCTCGACAGGCGCGGCGCCGCCGTTGCGCGCTACGCGATCGTCGAGACCAGTCCCGCGCTGAAGGCGCGCCAGCGCGCGCTGCTCGGCGCCGACCGGCGGGTGACGTGGCTCGACGCACCACCGCCCGCCGTCAGCGGCGCCATCTTGATGAACGAGGTGCTCGACGCGCTTGCGCCCGCGGTCGTCGGCCGCGCCGGCGGCGAATGGGTCGAGCGTGGCGTCGTCGTCGTCGATGGTCGCTTTGCGTGGGCGCAGCGGCCGCTCACGGATGAATCGTTGCGGCGCGCCGCCGAAGCGCGGTTTCCACCGTCGATCGACTATGCCAGCGAGATCAACCTGGCGGCCGAAGCGCTGGTTGCGCAATGTGCGGCGAGCATCAGCGATGGCGCGATGCTGATCTTCGACTACGGGTTCGCGCGCGCCGAGTACTATCATCCGCAGCGCAGCGAGGGCACGCTGATGGCGCATTACCGGCATCGCGCGACCCCCGACGTCTTCACGTGGCCAGGACTTGCCGACATTACCGCGCACGTCGACTTCAGCGCGGTGGCAGAGGCCGCCGCGCGCGACGGCCTGCGCGTCGCGGGCTTCGTGCCGCAGGCGGCCTACCTGCTGAGCACCGGCGTGCTCGACCGCCTGCTCGACGCCGGCGAGCCCGGCTCGATAGCGTTCATCCGCGAATCGGCGGCGTTGCAGAAGCTGACTTCGCCGGCGGAAATGGGCGAGCTCGTCAAGGTGCTCGCACTGGCGCGGTCCGGGGACGTCGCGTGGCGCGGCTTCGCGATGGGCGACCGCTCGCACGCGCTTTGACGCGCGACCTTCGTGCTGGCGCGCGGTTTGCCGGCAACGTCCGCAGGATCGCCGCCCGACGTGGCCGTATGCGATATCATCCGATCTCCATCGACGAGGCGCGCCGCCGCCGAACCCAAGATGATCGTTACAGCCCCGGCGCGTGCCGATCGCACGCACCCTGCACAGCCCGCATGCCACAGACCCTGCAAAGCCGTGACGTACTGCCTCCGCCGATGAAAGTCGACATTGCCGTCGCCGTCGGCAATTCGGCGCTTTTTCAGGGTGTCGATACGAAGGACCTGGCGGAAATCGTCGCCGCGGCCGTGCCGCGCAAGCTGCTGCGCGGCGGCATGCTGTTCCAGCAGGGAAGCGACCCTGCCGAGCTCTACCTGCTCACCGAAGGCTGGATCAAACTGACGCACGTCACCCGCAACGGCGACCAGATCGCGCTGCGCTTCATGCAGCGTGGCGACCATGTCGGCGGTGCGGCGCTGTTTCGCGGCACACCATTCCCGGCGACGGCCACGGCGGCATCCGACGCCACGCTGGTCACCTGGAAGGCGCAGTTCATCCGCGACCGGATCGCGCGCTCGAACGTCATCGCGCAAAACGCGCTGCGGCTGGTCGGCGACCGCGCCGACGATTTCCTCTCGCGAATCCAGGAGCTCGCCAGCGATCCGGTGGAAGTGCGCCTCGCGCGCCACCTGATGGAACTGGTGCGCACCTCCGACCGGCGCACCGAGCGCGGGGTCAGCATCGAATTCCCGATTTCGCGCCAGGACTTAGCCGAGCTTTGCGGAACGACGCTGTTCACCGTGAGCCGTATCCTGACGCGCTGGCGCGAGCTCGGACTGGTCGATCCCGGCCGCCAGGGGATCGTCGTGCGTAATGCCGCGCGGCTCGCCGAAATGACCAGCGAGCGCACGTCGGCGGAACCCCCGCGCTGACGCGAATGCCTGCGAATCCGCTCGTGCGCGGCGCCTGCGGGCGCCGCGTTGCATTTGCGGACCCGTGCTGTCGATTCCCCGCGGCGCGCACCCCGGCAGAGGCCACGAAATTCAACCGCAAGCGCCGGAGTGCGCGGTCGGGGTGCA
>DATCFA010000049.1:0-3263 GCA_036509805.1 Casimicrobiaceae bacterium | reverse complement strand
CGAGCTGGACGCCGAGTTCCTGCCCGACGACCGCGTGACCGGCACCAACCGCTACTCGTTGTCGTGGCGTCACAGCCAGCAATTCACGCCGTGGCTGTCCGGCTACGTGAACCTCAACAAGGTCTCCGACGACACCTACTTCGCCGACCTCGCCGACCGCATCGCGATCACGTCGCAGGACACGCTGCCGCGCGAAGCCGCGCTCAATGCCGGCTTCGGCGCGTTCTCCGCATCGGTGCACGTGTTGTCGTTCCAGACATTGCAGGACCCGACGCAGCCGATCGCGCCACCGTACAACGAGCTGCCGCAGATCACCGCCAACTACGCGGAGACCGAATTCGCCGGCATGACATTTTCGGGAAACGCCGAATACACGCAGTTTCGCAGCGCGACGATGCCAAACGGCGACCGTGCGGTGATCTATCCGCAGATGTCGTGGTCGCGCCAGGGCTCGTCATGGTTCTTCACCGCGCGCGAAAGCCTCAACGCGCGCTGGTACAACCTCGAGACACCGGCGCCGGGTACCGACGCGCATCCCGCCATCTACGTGCCGATCACCAGCGTGGACAGCGGCCTCATCTTCGAGCGCAACTGGTCGGTGTTTGGCCAGGACTTCATCCACACGCTCGAACCGCGCGCGTTCTACGTCTACATACCCTACCGCAACCAGAACGCGCTGCCGGTGTTCGACACCGCGCTGGACGACTTCAATTTCTCGCAGCTCTTCACCGAGAACCGCTACCTCGGCAACGATCGCATCGGCGACGCCAACCAGCTCACGCTCGCGGTGACCTCGAGGCTGCTGGACCCGGAGACCGGGGCCGAGCGACTCAGCGTCGCGCTGGGACAGCGTTTCTATTTTTCCAACCAGCAGGTCACGCTCTCCGAGCAGCCGCGCTCGAGCTCCAGCTCCGACATCCTGCTGCAGGTGCAAGGGAAGCTGTCGGACCAGTGGGCGCTGGAGGGGCTCGTCCAGCAGAACCTGGACGCCGGCGTCAACGAGCAAATGAACCTCGGCATGCGCTATACGCCGGTGTCCGGCAGCGCGTTCAACGCCAGTTACCGCTTCTCGCGCCTGCTCACCGACCCCACGACCGGCTCCGAAACGCTGAAACAGTTCGACCTGTCCGGTGAATGGCCGGTGACGCCCAACTGGACGCTGATCGGCCGCTGGAACTACTCGCTGCAGGATAAAAAGACACTCGAGGCGATCGCGGGCGTCGAGTACAATCAGGACTGCTGGATCCTCCGCCTGGTTTTCCATCGCCTGGCGACCACCACCGTGCAAACCACCAACTCGGTGTTCGTCCAGTTGGAACTAAACGGCCTAGCGCGGATCGGAACAAGTCCGCTGGACCTGCTGCGACGCAGCGTTCCGGGCTACCTGCGCACCAACGATCCGACGGTGGTCGGTCACGATCCGCGGCTCGACCCGATGTCGGAATTTTGAAATTGCGCGCACCCCCAGTCGCGAGGTTGTCGATGAAGTCCTTGGTCCTCCGCTTGATTTCCACCTTTGGGCTCGGCTGCGCGATTGCGTGCGCCTCCGTTGCGCTGGCGCAGTCGCCCACGCTGGCGCCGCCGCCGGCAGCCGCGACTGCCGCTCCCGCGATGGCGACCGCGCCGCTGGCACCGGCAGCCGCGTCTGCGGCTCCCTCGACCGCGACCGCAGCGCTGGCACCGGCCACCACCGTGCCGACTTCCACCGATCCTGAAGTGCCGCTAGATCGCGTCATCGCCGTCGTCAACGACGAGGCCGTTACGCAGTACGACGTCGACGAAAGCCTCGCGAAGACGATTCGCCAGTTGAACGAATCGAAGGTTCCGATACCCGCCAGGGACGTGCTCGCCAAGCAGGTGCTCGAGCGGCTGATCAACGAGCGCGCACTGATGCAATTTGCGAAGGAATCGGGCATCAAGGTCGACGACACGCTCGTCGAGCGCACGATCCTGCGCGTGCAGCAGGACAACAAGATGACGCCCGACGAATTCCGCAACGTGCTTGCCAAGGAGGGCCTGACGTACGCCGCCTATCGCGAGGACATTCGCCGCCAGCTCACGTTGCAGCGCCTGCGCGAACGCGAGGTCGAGAAGAACATATTCGTCAGCGAAGCCGAGGTCGACAATTACCTGGAGACGGCAGCGACGCAGGCAGGAGGCGAGAACGAGTACCTGCTGTCGCACATCATCGTGCGCGTGCCTGAGGAAGCGAAGCCGGACGTCATCGAGCAGCGGCACAAGCGCGCCGAGGACGCGCTGGCGCAGATCAAAAGCGGCGCCAACTTCGGCCAGATCGCCGCCAGCTACTCCGACGCGGAGAATGCACTGACCGGCGGCGACCTGGGCTGGCGTAGCGCTGCGCGATTGCCGAGCGTCTACCTCGACGCCGTGCGCACGATGAAAAAGGGCGATGTTTCCGAGGTCATCCGCAGCCCGGCCGGGTTTCACATCATCAAGCTCATCGACGAGCGCAATCGCAATGCGCCGACGGTGGTCCAGCAGACGCATGCGCGCCACATACTCGTGCGCGCGAATGAAACCGTCTCCGAGGCCGAAGCCAAGGCCAAGATCGACCGCATCCGCGAGCGCATCGTCGGCGGCGCCAAGTTCGAGGACCAGGCGAAGGTCAATTCCGACGATGCATCCAGCGCCAAAGGCGGCGATCTGGGTTGGCTGTCCCCGGGCGAAACCGTGCCCGCGTTCGAAAAGGCGATGGACGCGCTCAAGGTGGACGAGTTGTCGGAGCCGATACGCACCCCGTTCGGCTGGCACCTGATCGAAGTGCTCGGGCGCCGTCAGCAGGACGTCACCAAGGATCGCCAACGCGCGCAGGCGCGGCAAGCGATCACGCAGCGCAAGAGCGAGGAAGCGTTTCAGGAGTTCATCCGCCAGACGCGCGATGGCGCCTACGTCGAATACAAAGCCGACGACCGCTGACTGAAGGCGGCGGGGCGCGATGTCCACCGTCGCCGCCGATCGCGAACAGCATGTCGATGCGCTGACCGGCGTTCGCGCGCTCGCCGCCGGATGGGTCGTCGTGTACCACCTGTGGCTCAACGCCGGGCATCCGGCGCTCGTCGTGCCACTCATCCATATCGATCTCGTGCCGCTGGTCACGATGGGATGGCTTGGCGTCGACATCTTTTTCGTGTTGTCGGGGTTCGTGCTGACGTGGCAGGCGCTGCACGAACGCGCATCCTCGATCGGGTCGTCATTCCCGCGCAAGCGGGAATCCAGCGCCCCGTCATTCCCGCGAAAGCGGG
>DATCFA010000048.1:0-2049 GCA_036509805.1 Casimicrobiaceae bacterium | reverse complement strand
ACGCCGGTTGTGAAGATCAGCGACCGCCCTCTGCCGCACTGACGCGGCCTAGACCTTCGCGCGGGCAGCGCCGAGTTGGCGGCCGTCCGCGCGTGCGAGCGCGACTTAGCTCGACCACGTCATCGCGGCATGCGACGCTGTCAGCGCAGTAATGGTCCGCGCACTCACATTTCCGCGGTCAGATCTTCGAACCCGGATCCTCTGAGCTCTTGTCAGCCGCGTGATGCGCGAGCAGCTCGCGGATGTGCTCGGCGGCGCTGCGCCCGAGCGCCGACAGCGCGTAGCCACCTTCCAGCGTCGACACCAGGCGGCCTTGCGAATGACGATCGGCGACCTTCATCATTTCGCGCGTCACCCACGCGTAGTCGGATTCGACGAAGTTGAGGCCCGCGAGCGGATCCTCGCGATGCGCGTCGAAGCCGGCGGAAATGTAGATCGCCTGCGGCGCGAAATCCTGCAGCGCAGGCAACCAGGCGTCGGTCACCGCGGTGCGGAAGCTGCGTCCGTCGGCGCCTTCGGGCAGCGGAACGTTGCGCATGTTGTCGCCCAGCGGCTCGACGCCAGAGTACGGATAGAGCGGGGACTGGAACGTTCCCACCATCAGCACGCGCTCGTCGCCGCCGAATATTTCCTCGGTGCCATTGCCATGATGGACGTCGAAGTCGACCACGGCGACACGCTCGAGACCGTGCGCCTCGAGCGCGTGCATGATACCGATCGCGACGCTGTTGAACACACAGAATCCCATCGCGCGCCGCCGCAGCGCATGGTGTCCCGGCGGGCGCACCGCGCAGAATGCGTTCGCGGATTCGCCGCTCATCACGAGGTCGGTGGCGAGCACCAGCGCGCCCGCTGCATGCCACACCGCGTCCATCGAATGCGGATTGAGGGCCGTATCGGGATCGAGGTAGGCGAGCCCCTGCGCAGGACTCGCGGCCTCGAGTTGATCGACGTACGCCTCGCCGTGCACGCGTAGCACCTGCTCGCGCGTGGCCCTCGGCGCGACGCGATGGTCGAGGTGGCCGTCGAGCCGTGCGGCGATCAGGCGGTCGGAAATGGCGCCGAGCCGTTCCGGGCACTCGGGGTGCTGCGGGCCCATTTCGTGCAGCAGGAACGACGGGTGAGTGATATAGGCGGTACTCAAGGGCGGGTTTCCAATGCGGTTTCCAATCGCGGTTTCCTATCCGCACTTTCCAATCGCGGTCGTGCGAGTTGCCGCGTCATCGACCGCGGATCGATGCGCGCGAACACGCAGCCAGCAGACGAGCGGAGTTTACCCCGCGCCCGGAGGACGTGACGAACACGCGGCGCACAGGCTAAAGTGCGGGCTGTCGACGAACCGCGCTTGCCTCCATGACCGTCCGCCCCGCCCAGCAAATCGCTTCCGCCACGCAGGGAATCGCCAAAGCACTCGCACAGCTCACGCGCATCGTCGTCGGCAAGGACGACCCGCTCAAGCTCGCGCTCGCGTGCCTGATCGCGCGCGGCCACCTGCTGATCGAGGACATCCCCGGCGTGGGCAAGTCGACGCTGGCGCAGGCGCTGGCGGCGACGCTCGGCCTGCGCTACGCGCGCGTGCAGTTCACCAGCGACCTGTTGCCCGCCGACGTGCTCGGCGTTTCGATCTATGACGAGCGCACGCAGGCGTTCCGCTTCCTGCCGGGCCCGATTTTTCATTCGGTGATGCTCGCCGACGAGATCAACCGCGCGCCGCCGAAGACGCAGAGCGCGCTGCTCGAGGCGATGGAAGAGCGCCAGGTGTCGCAGGACGGGCAGACGCGCAAATTGCCCGATCCGTTCTTTGTCATCGCCACGCAGAATCCCGTCGAGCAGATCGGTGCCTATCCGCTGCCCGAGTCGCAGCTCGACCGCTTCCTGATGGCCATCGAGCTCGGCTATCCGGACGCTGCCGCCGAGCGCGACCTGCTGGCCGGCGGCGACCGTCGCGCGCGCATCGGCGAGATCATGCCGGTGGCCGACGCCGCCACGCTCGGCGAATGGCAGCGCGAAGGCTCCGACGTGCACGTAGCACCGGCGCTGCTCGATTAC
>DATCFA010000047.1:0-2485 GCA_036509805.1 Casimicrobiaceae bacterium | reverse complement strand
TCGAAGCGCCGGCCGCCGCCGACCGCGGCGCCGACGAATGGAACCCGAAGTCGCTGGATACCGCACTCCAGCAATTGCCGGGTGCCAACCTCGCGCTGATCTCGGTCCCGGGAGAATTCGCCGCCGCGGAAGCGCGCCGCGCGTTGCAAAAAGGCCTGCACGTGATGATGTTCAGCGACAACGTGTCGGTTGCCGACGAAGTGGCGTTGAAGCAGGATGCCAGGGCACGCGGCCTGCTGATGATGGGGCCGGACTGCGGCACCGCGATCATCGGCGGCGTGCCGCTGGCATTCGCGAACGTCATCGCGCGTGGCGACATCGGCATCGTCGGTGCGTCCGGCACCGGATTACAGGAAGTCTCGACGCTGATCGCGCGCAACGGCAGCGGCGTGTCGCATGCGATCGGCGTGGGTGGCCGCGACTTGAAGGCCGCGGTGGGCGGCATCACGACGTTGATGGCGATCGACGCGTTGGACCGCGACCCCGGCACCCGGCAGATCGTGCTGATCTCGAAGCCGCCGGAAGCCTCGGTTGCGAAGCTCGTGCTCGATCGCATCGCTACAAGCAAGAAACCGTTCTCGATCTGCTTCATCGGCGTCGACGACATGAGCGTGCCGGCGAATGCGAAGTTGTCGTCCGACCTGCGGACGACCGCGGAAAATGCGCTGGCCGGAAAACGCATCGAGTGGAGCGGCAATGCACCCTCCGCCACCGAGCTTGGCGCACGCGTCGAACGCGGTCGCAACAAGGTCAGCGGCCTTTTCTCCGGCGGCACGATGTGCGCGGAAGCGCAGGTATTCTTCCGCCGTGCCGGCATCGAGGTCGCCTCCAACGTGCCGATACCGGGCGTCGGCAAGCCCGCGGCAGCCCCAGCCACTGCGCACGTGCTGCTCGACCTCGGCGACGACGAATACACGGTCGGCCGCCCGCACCCGATGATCGATCCCACGCTGCGCAACCAGATGCTGGCCGAGACGCTGCGCGACGGCAAGACCGCGGTGATCCTGATGGATGTGGTGATCGGCTACGGCGCGCATGCGGACCCCGCAGGCGAGCTGATCTCGCAACTGCCGCCGCTGCCGGCGCGCAAGGCCGTGCTGATCACTTCGGTGTGCGGCACCGAGGAAGACCCGCAATGCTATTCACGGCAGGTGCGGTTGCTGCAGGACGCCGGCGTGGTCGTCGCGCCATCGAACGCGCATGCCGCGGAGCTGGCGATCGAGGTCCTGCGCAGCCTTTTGTGACGGTTCCCGATCGGGATCAGCGGCCTGTGCCTGCCGCAGGCGAAGCGGCAAGCTCGGCGCATGCGGTCGCGGCGCCGGCGAGGCTGTCCCAGCCGGATGTGTGGCCCACCGCGTGCACGGCGTCGAGGCGCCGCGCAAGGTGCCTATCGTCACCGGCGACGAGACTTTCCAGCGCGTCGAACAGCACACTGGCCGCGTGCCCGGCGGATGCGCAGCGCAGATAAGCAGCGCTGATGACATTGGTGTCGCGCGCGGCGACCGGCAACGTACGCATCGCAAGGCGCTGCGCGATCGTCGCGTGGCCCAGGTAATGGAGTGCGGTCATCACGCCGCACAGAAAATCGTCGCCGGAGGGTGTGAGTCCCGGGCCCAGGCCGATCAGCGATTCGATCGCCGGAGGCGGCGCAGGCGAACCGGCAAGGGCTGCACCCATCCAGCCGCGAATGGCGCGGATCGGCGGCAGTGCCGCCTGCAGCAGCGGACCGGCCGGTGTCTCAACGAAAGGTCCGGGCAGTGCCGACAGCAACACGCCCAATCCGCCTGGTGCCCGCTGCTGTGCCGATGCGGCGAGCAGTGCCAGCCCTGATTGCAGCGACGCCCGCGAAAACGCGGGCGCCGCAGGCGGCTGCCAGATTTGCGCACCCGCGAAATCGAAGGCCGCATCGCGGCAGCCCACGCTCAGCGTCGATCCCGCGCGCCAAACCTGTGCGCCGGGTACAAGGCCCCACGCGGGCCAGGTCAGCTGATCGGCGAGCGTGCACAACGCGTTCAACGGCCCGCGCCCCAGCCCTTCGGGACCCACGCAAACCACGTCGTCGCCGAAGCGGATGTAGAAGCTGCGGCGGAATACCGCAAGCACTTCGCCGTGCGCGTTGGCGCGTAAGATCCTGCTCGCGTCATTGCCCAGCACGACGATCGCAATTATTTCGTTTGCCAGTGCCGCTGCTCCGCAGGCAAAACGCCTAGTCGGCGACGATATGCGTGCCGGACTCTCCGCGCAGGACCGACACCGCGTCCTCGAGACGTCCGATCATCACCCGGCGACCGCCGCCTTCCAGGAACTGGATCGCCGCGTCGATCTTGGGGCCCATGCTCCCCGGCGGAAAATGTCCGTCCGCGTGCAGCTTCCTGATCTGCGACAGCGTCACGCGATCAAGCGCCTTCTGGTTCGGCTTACCGAAATTGATCGCCACGCGCGGCACGGCGGTCAGGATCATCAAGTCGTCGATGTGCAGGACATT
>DATCFA010000046.1:0-4742 GCA_036509805.1 Casimicrobiaceae bacterium | reverse complement strand
CTTCGGTGCCCGGAAGGCCGAATCCCGGCATCGGCACGCCCAGCGGATTCCATAGCCGCTGCATGAACTCGGCCGCGTCCTGCGGCGAAAACGCAAACGGATTGGCGTCGGACTTGCTGTCGGCAGCATCGGTCATCGGGGCTTGCTCCGCGGGGCGTTGCGCGCCGATGGCCGCTCACGCGCGGCCGGCGCGGTAATATCGTCCCCCATGACGGACCCGCACGCAACCTTCGTCGCGTCGCTCGCAGCGATCGCCGGCGCCGCCAACGTGCTGACCGCCCACGCGGACGTGGAACCCTTCGTCAACGACTGGCGCGGCCGCTACCACGGTGCCGCCGTCGCCGTCGTGCGGCCGAAGTCGACCGACGAGGTCGCGGCCATCGTGCGCGAATGCGCGCGGGTGCGGATGCCCATCGTCACGCAGGGCGGCAACACCGGCATGGTGGGCGGTGCGACGCCGCTACCCGGACGCGACCAGGTCGTCGTGTCGCTGGCAAGAATGAACGCCGTGCGCGGCGTCGATCCGGCGAACGCGACCATCACCGTCGAGGCGGGCGTAACGCTGGCTGCAACGCAGGCGGCGGCCAGCGCGGCCGGCATGCGCTTTCCGCTGTCGCTCGCCTCCGAAGGGAGCTGCACGATCGGCGGCAACCTGTCGACCAACGCCGGCGGCACCGCGGTGCTGCGCTTCGGCAACGCGCGCGATTTCGTGCTGGGGCTCGAAGTCGTGCTGCCCGACGGCCAGCGCTGGGATGGACTGCGCGCGCTGCGCAAGGACAACACCGGGTACGACATGAAGCAATGGTTCGTCGGCGCCGAAGGCACGCTCGGGATCATCACCGCCGCCGTGCTTAAGCTCTATCCTGCGCCGCGCGCGCAGGTGACAGCACTCGTCGGCGTGCCGGGAGTCGCCGCAGCGGTGGCACTGCTCGGCATGCTGCGCAATCAGTTGGGCGATCGCCTGGAAGGCTTCGAGCTCATTTCGGCATTCGCGCTGGCGCTGTCGCGCAAGCACCATCCTTCACCCGATCCGTTGCCGGGGCTGCCGTGGTATGTGCTCGTGCAGGCGAGCGACAGTGCGGAAGGCGCCGCGCTGGCGAATGCGGTCGAGCAGGCGCTCGGCACGGCGATCGAGCGCGAAGTCGCCGTCGACGCGAGCATCGCGCAGTCGATCAGCCAGGCCGACGCGCTGTGGGCGTTGCGCGAGAACATTTCCGAAGCGCAGCGCCGTGAAGGCCCCAACATCAAGCACGACATCGCGTTGCCGGTGTCAGCGGTGCCACGCTTCCTGCAGGATGCGGGGAAGGCGCTGACCGCGGCGCTGCCCGGCGTGCGCTACGTCGTGTTCGGCCACCTGGGCGACGGCAACCTGCACTACAACCTGTCGGCACCCGCAGGCGAGGACGCCACGCAATTCCTGCACAACACGGCAACGGCCAATCGCATCGTGCACGATCTCGTCAACGGCTTCGGCGGCTCGATCTCCGCCGAGCATGGCATCGGGCAACTGAAGCATGACGAGCTCGTCCGCTACAAGACGCCGCTCGAAATCGCGCTGATGCAGCGATTGAAGCACGCGCTCGATCCCGACGGCCTGTTCAACCCGGGCAAGGTGGTCGGCTGATGGGAAAGGTCGCGTTCTGGCTGGTCGTCGTGTTCGGCGCGCTGTTCGTCGTGCGGATCATCAACGCAGGGAAAGCGCGCCAGCGCGCGCGCGATGCGCGCAGCGCCGCGCCCGCCGCGCCCGCCGCCATGCCGATGGTCCAGTGCCGCGAGTGCCGCGTCTACCTGCCGCGCGCCGACGCCGTGGCCGTTGCCGATGGTTTTCGCTGCGGCGACGGCGGCGGCTGCTGCGGCAAACGACATTGACGAAACCGCCGCTCATCCCCCATAACACCGGCATGGCGCAAACAACCCCGGCGATACCGCCGTTCGAACCGCCGCCGATGCCGCTGACGGTGGCCGAGTCGGGCCGCCGCATCCTGTGGATCATCGCGCTCTACCGCGCAATCTGCGCGGCAGTGCTGCTCGGCATCGCACTGCTGATCGACCTGCGTGCGATCCAGATCAGCGCGCCCAATGCGTTCGTCACCGGCGCGGCACTGTATTTCTTCTTCAGCCTCGGCGCATTCTGGTGGGTGCAGACCGACAAGATGATGCCGTCGCTGTCGCAGGTGTCGTCGGGTCTCTTGGCCGGCGACATCTTCTTCCTCGCGCTGATCATCATCGCCGGCGGCAACGCCGTCGCGCCGCTGCCGATCCTGCTATTTCCGCAGCTTGCTTCGAGCGGCTGGCTGCTGCGCACGCGCACCGCGTTCTTCCACGCGGCACTGGCCACCGTCGTGCTGCTGGCGCTCGATACGTACCGCGCCATCGAGGGCCAGATCGGCGCCACGCAGCTCTTCCAGACCGGCCTCGTGGGCTTCGGGTTTTTCGCAACCGTCGGCATCGCCGTTGCGCTTGGCCGCTACACCAAGGCGTCGGAAGACCTGGCCGCGCAGCGCGGCATCGACGTCGCCAATCTCGAGCAGGTCAACCGGCTGATCATCCAGGACATGCAGGACGGCGTGCTGGTGGTCGACCTCAATGGCGTCGTGCGCGGGCACAACGCGCAGGTCACGCGCCTGCTCGGCGGGTTCGGACGGATGCGCGGCGGCATGCGCCTCGCGGAGTTCAGCTCGGTGCTGAACGACTACTGGCGGCGCTTCCAGGACGATCCCAACGAGACGCTGCCGGCGTTCAAGGTCGACGTAACACAGCGTTTGCTGCGCGTGCGCCTCGTGCGCATCGGTTCCGGCCTCAACGGCGGCACGCTGATCTATCTCGAGGACCTGGGGCGCGCGCAGAGCGACGCGCAGCAGATGAAGCTCGCCGCGATGGGGCGGCTCACCGCGTCCATCGCGCACGAAGTGCGCAATCCGCTGTCGGCGATCAACCAGGCGGCGCAACTGCTGGAGGAAGACGGGTCGGTGGCCCCCGAGGGGCAGCGGCTGCTGTCGATGATCCGCAACAACGCCAAGCGCATCGACCGCATCGTCGGCGAAGTGCTGCAGCTCAACCGCCGCGATCGCCAGCAACCGGAGACGCTGTCGCTCCACGAGTTCATCCGTGGCCTCACCGACGAGGTGATGCAGGCGGAGAACATGCCGCCGCAGAGCGTGATGATCCAGGTTCCCGAAGAACTGCTGATCATCTTCGACCGCGGGCACCTGAACCAGATCATGTGGAACCTCACCCGCAATGCCTGGCAGCATTGCCAGAAAAAGGAGGGCAGCATCCGCATCGCCGGGCGCGCGGGCTACATGGGCGATGCGGTGATCTGCGAATTGCAGGACGACGGCTCCGGGATCCCCGCCGAATTGCGCGGCCAGATCTTCGAGCCCTTCTTCACCACGCGCCCCGGCGGCACCGGACTCGGCCTGTACATCGCGCGCGAGCTGGCGGATGCCAACGGTGCGACACTGGAACTGCTGCCAAAAGGCCCGGGCGCGCACTTCCGCATCACGCTGCGGCGCGCGGCGGCACCTTCGACATGAGCCACCAGCCGCCCGCAGCCGACGCACACAAGGGGGACATAAAATGAATCGACGCATTCGCGGTCAACCGAAGATCCTCGTCGTCGACGACGAGCCCGACCTGCTCGAGCTGCTCGAGCTCACGCTGTCGCGGATGGGACTCGACACGACGCGCGCCGAGTCGGTCGCCGAGGCGATCAGGCTGCTCGACAAGGAGCCGTTCGACCTGTGCCTGTCGGACATGCGCCTGCCCGACGGCGAAGGCTTGCGCGTCGTCGAGCACATCAACCAGAAGGGACTCGACGTGCCGGTCGCCGTCATCACCGCGTACGGGTCGGCGGAGAATGCAGTCGCCGCGCTCAAGGCCGGCGCGTTCGACTATCTCGCCAAGCCCGTCGCGCTGGAACAGTTGCGTGCGTTGGTCAAGCAGGCGTTGAAGGTGCCGGACAAGGCGCAGTTGCCCGCGTCATACCGGCTGCTCGGCGAATCGGCGGCGATGCAGCAGGCGCGCGGCTTGATCGACCGGCTGTCGAAAAGCCAGGCGCCCGTGTTCATCAACGGCGAGTCCGGTTCGGGCAAGGAGCTCGCCGCGCGGATGATCCATCTGGGTGGCCCGCGTGCCGAGCTGCCGTTCATCGCGGTCAATTGCGGTGCGATCCCCGAGAACCTGATGGAAAGCGAGTTCTTCGGCTACAAGAAAGGCGCGTTCACCGGCGCCGAAGCCGACCGCGACGGCTTCTTCCAGGCCGCCAACGGCGGCACGCTGTTTCTCGACGAAGTGGCCGACCTGCCGCTCGCGATGCAGGTGAAACTGTTGCGCGCGATTCAGGAAAAGAAGGTGCGCAAGGTCGGTGCGACGCAGGAAGAGCCGGTCGACGTGCGGCTCATCAGCGCGACGCACAAGAAGCTTGGACCGCTCGTCGAAAGCGGCGAATTCCGCCAGGACCTGTACTACCGGCTGCACGTCATCGAGCTGCTGATGCCGCCGCTGCGCGAAATGGACGAGGACATTCCGCTGATCGCCAACGCGATCCTGATCAAGCTCGCGCGCGGGCAAGTGGCGGGACTCGAGGCGGACGCCATGTCGGCGCTCTGCGGTTACCCATTTCCCGGCAACGTCCGCGAGCTCGAGAACATTCTCGAGCGCGGCCTGTCGCTGGCGGCCGACCCGCAGCACATCACCGCCGAAGACTTGCACCTGACGCCGCCGCTCGAGGAGAGCGACGT
>DATCFA010000045.1:0-6381 GCA_036509805.1 Casimicrobiaceae bacterium | reverse complement strand
GACGCGGCGCCCATTGTCGCGTCGCTGTCGGGCGGCCAGCAGGTGAGACTCGAGTTGTCGGCGGCGACGTTCGACGAAATCACGCGCACGCTGGTGCACAAGACGCTGGTGCCGGTGCGCCGCGCGCTGCGCGACGCGAAGCTCGCCGCGGCCGACATCGACGGCGTCGTGCTGGTCGGTGGCGCGACGCGAATGGGCGAAATCCGCCGTGTCGTTGAGGAATTCTTCGGCCAGCCGCCGCTGACCAACCTCAATCCCGACGAGGTGGTGGCGCTCGGCGCCGCCGTGCAGGCGAATGCGCTGGCGGGCAATCGCGACGGCGACGACTGGCTGCTACTCGACGTCATTCCGCTGTCGCTAGGTCTCGAGACGATGGGCGGCCTGAGCGAGCGCATCGTGCCGCGCAATTCGACGATTCCCGTGGCGCGCACGCAGGAATTCACCACCTACAAGGACGGACAGTCCGCAATGTCGATCCACGTCGTGCAGGGCGAGCGCGAAAAAGTCGCCGACTGCCGCTCGCTGGCGCGCTTCGAGCTGCGCGGCATTGCGCCGATGGCCGCCGGCGTCGCGCGCATCGGCGTGACCTTCCAGGTCGACGCCGATGGTCTGTTGTCGGTGACTGCGCGCGAGAAAATGAGCGGCATCGAGGCGTCGATCGAGGTCAAGCCTTCGTACGGATTGAGCGACGGTGAAGTTGCGCAGATGCTCGCCGATTCGTTCGCGCACGCCGAGGACGACATGCGCGAGCGCGCGCTCGGCGAAGCGCGCGTCGAAGGCGAGCAATTGGTGGAAATCGCACGGCGCGCACTCGCGGACGACGCGGCGCTGCTCGGCGCTGCGGGGCGCGCGCGCATCGACGCTGCGATCGCAGCGCTCGGCGTTGCGCTCGAGGGCGACGATGCCGCCGCGATGCGCGCGGCGACCGGCGCGCTCAACCACGCGACGGCGCCGCTCGCCGCGCGGCGAATGGATCGCGACGTCAAGCGCGCGCTCGCCGGCAGGCGCATCGACTCGCTGGTGGGCGGCGACGATGGCTGACATCGTCGTGCTGCCGCACCCGGAAATCTGCCCCGATGGCGCGACCTTCGCCGCGGAGGCCGGCAAGTCGCTGCTCGACAACCTGCTTGATCAGGGCATCGACGTCGAGCATGCCTGCGAAAAATCGTGCGCGTGCACGACCTGCCACGTGATCGTCCGCGAGGGCTTCGCGTCGCTGCCCGAATCGAGCGAGGACGAGGACGACCTGCTCGACCGCGCATGGGGGCTGACGCCGCTGTCGCGGCTGTCGTGCCAGTCGATCGTCGACGGCGACACCAAACTCGTCGTCGAGATCCCGCGCTACACGATCAACTATGCGAAGGAGCGCAAATGAAGTGGACCGATTCGCGCGAAATTGCCATCGCGCTGGCCGACGCGCATCCCGACGTCGATCCCGCCGGCGTGCGTTTTGTCGACCTGATGCGCTGGGTGCTGGCGCTGCCCGGCTTCGACGACGATCCTGCGCACAGCGGCGAAAAGATCCTCGAGGCGATCCAGATGGCGTGGATCGACGAAGCCGATTAAGCTCGCGGCTGCGACGCAAGATGCCGGGCCGCCGGCGAACCCGGCCTTCTCGATCCCTCGTTTTCCCGCTGACGAAAGCTTCCGATGAACCCTGCTCCGATGCCGTATGTCACCGCGCTGTACGCGGGCATCCTGATGCTGCTGCTGGTCGTCCTCGCATTCCCGATTTCGCGGCTGCGCGGCAAGTTGCGTACCGGCTTGGGCGACGGTGGCCACCCGGAGCTCGCACGCGCGATCCGCGCGCATGCGAACCTGTCCGAATGGGGCGTGCCCGTGCTGCTGCTCTTGCTGGTGGCCGAGCTCAATCGCGCGCCGGTGGTGTTCCTGCACGTCGCGGGAATCACGCTGGTGATCGCGCGGCTGCTGCACGCGTTCGGCCTGTCGCGCACGGGCGGCGCGTCGTTCGGGCGGATGTACGGCACCGGCCTCACGTGGCTGGTGCTGATCGTGCTGGCGGTCTGGAACATCTGGGCTTTCGCGCGGCTTGCATTGCGCTAGCCGCGTGGTTTATTTATCGTCATCGGCCGCGGGTCGCCGCGTAGCACACGACACACGCACGCCAACACGGCGCACATGCACGCCACGTCAATCCTTCGGAGCGCAGTACATGTCACGCACAGCCGGATTTCTGCAAACGATGCTCGCCACGGCGATGAGCCTGTCGATGGCGCTGGCCGGCCACGGCGCGCTGGCCGCTGACGCGTGGCCGACGCATTCGGTAAAGATCATCGTGCCCAGCCCGCCGGGCGACGGGTCGGATCTGACGGCGCGCGTGCTGGCCGACAAGCTGCAGGCGGCGTTCGGGCAGACGTTCATCGTCGAAAACAAGCCGGGTGCCGGCGGCGTCGTTGCGGCGGAGCAGGTTGCGCACGCGGCGCCCGACGGTTACACGCTGATCATGGGCAACGCGGGCTCGCACGGCATCAACGCGGCGGTCTACACCAGGCTGAGCTACGACGCGGTGAAGAGCTTCGCGCCGATTTCGCTGGTGTCGTTTTCGCCGAACGTGCTGGTGGCCAATCCGGACATTCCCATCCACAGCGTCGAGGATCTGATCGCCGCCGCGCGTGCGAAGCCGGGTGCGCTGGACTTCGCCTCCGGCGGACAGGGCTCGTCGGCGCACATGTCGATGGAGCTTTTCGAGTACATGACGAAGACGCGCCTCAACCACATTCCGTACAAGGGAGCGACGCCCGCGCTCACCGACATCATCACCGGCACGGTGCCGGTGATGTTCGTCAACCTCCCGCCCGCGGCCGGCCACATCCGCGCGGGCAAGGTGCGCGCGCTGGCGGTGACCACCGCGCAGCGCTGGAAGACGCTGCCCGACGTGCCGACCGTCGCCGAGGCCGGCGTCCCCGGCTTCGAGACCGTCGCCTGGTTTGGCCTGCTCGCACCGGCCGGCACACCGCAGCCGATCATCGACCGACTCGCCGCCGAAATCCACACGATCGTGCAGATGCCGGACGTTCGTGCGCGCATCGAGGCGACCGGCGCCGAGCCCGTCGGCGGCACGCCGCAGGCATTCGCCGAGCGCATTCGCACGGACGTCGAAAAGTGGAAGCGCGTCGCCGATGCGGCGCACGTGCACATCGACTGACCGCCGCCGGATGACGCGAGTTGCCGCGCTCCGCGCGCGTGCGGCGATCATCGTCATCGTCATCGCGCGTGACGAGGCGCCGGCGGTCGCGGGATTTTTCGCGCAATGGCAGCCGCTGACGCGCGACTTCTGCCTGCTCGACACCGGGTCGACCGACGACACCATTGCCGTTGCGAGGGCGATGGGCGTGCGCGTCGAGTCTGCGCGCTTCGACAATTTTGCTGCGGCGCGCAACGAAGCCATCGACCGCTTCGGCGGCGGCGCCGACTGGATCGTGATGCTCGACCTCGACGAGCGCCTCGACGCGCACACGATCGCCAACGCGGAAGCGCTGTTGCACTGCGCGCCGTACGACATCCTGCTGGCGCCGGTGATTTCCGTCTACGCCGATGGCACGCGGTGCACATTCACGCCGAAGGCGTTCCTGTTCCGCCATGATCCGGCGCTGCGCTGGGTGTTCAGCGTGCACGAAAAACTGGTCGGCTCGCGCAGGCAGGCGCTCGTGCGCAATGCAACGATCGATCACATGATGGCGTTGCACACGCCCGAGCGCAGGGTACATGCAGCGGCAAGCTACGACGCGCTGATGCAGCGCGAGCCCTATTTCATCGATGCCGCGTACCGGCAGCGGATGATCGAGCGCTGGCACATTCTCGACCACCTGCGCGTCGACGATGCCCGCATCGCCAAGATAGCCTGCGGCCCGCTTATTTCGGTAGTCGTTCCCACGTACGGGCGCCGGGCATTGCTGAAAGCCGCCGTACGCTCGGCGCTCGCGCAGGACTACGTCAATGTCGAGGTGCTGGTCGTCGCCGACCACGACCCGGCATTCGGCGCGATCGTCGACGACCTTGCGGGCGACGCACGCGTGCATCTGCACAACCTCGCGCGCAACCACGGTGCCGGTGGTGCCGTTCCACGCAACCACGCACTGCAGATCGCCAGCGGCGACTACATTGCCTACCTCGACGACGACAACGAATGGGAGCCCGAGCATCTCTCCAGCATTTACGAGGCGATGCGCTCGAGCGGCGCCGCGTTCGGCTTCTCGTCGATGCAGGTCGACGGTACGGACCTGTTCTTTTCGCGACCGGAATTGCAGGGCATCGACACGAGCTGCGTGCTCCACCAGCGCGAGCTGATCCGCAGGCACGGCGGCTGGAAGGACCGTGCCGTCGATTACGCGCACGACTGGGAGTTGTTTGCACGCTGGGTACACGCCGGCGAGACGTGGGTGTGCACGCGCCGGCCGACGCTGCGTTACGGCACGCTCGCCAACGGGCAGGCGCCGTTCATCGCGCAGTTGGCGCAAGCCCGCAGGCGCCTGCACGACGAGCGGGCGTCGCGCGAGGCCGAGCGTCGCGTCGGTGAATCGCGCGCAATCGACTCCACGCTCGCATCGCAGCAGCGATGGAGCGCACGCAGCGCGTTGGTGTCGCGTGCGCCGCAGCTGGCGGAATTGTGCCCGGGCGTGTGCTTGCATGCGGTCGATCTCGGCGGCCCGGCAGCGTTCACGGCATCCAGCGCATCGTTCGCCTGCACGGGCGAAGGCTACTTCGGCATCGTCGTTGGTGCCACGCTGGCGCAGGCCGGCGGCGACACCCGGCGCGATGCCGCAGCCGGTGCATCGCAGGCGCAGCATTTTGCCGTCACGCTGGCGGCCGACTTTGCGCTGAAGGTCGCGCATTCGATGCGCGAAGACGCGGCGCCAGCCGGCTTCACCGCGCTCGGTGAATGCGTGCTGGTCCGCTGGCGCGAGCAATGGTGGTGCGTGGCCGCGACGCGCAGCCTCGGCGTCGACGCACGCGAGGCGAGCGCGTTGCTGCGGCTGGACGAAGCGCTCGCCATCACGCAGACGCATCCAATGCGCGGCTTCGCCGACACGCTGCCGCAGCAAGGCTTCATGCCGATCGCCGGCGAGCGCATGCGAATGCTCTACAGTCTGGGACCGACGATCATTGTCGACGCGAGTGCCGCCGACGGCTCGTTCGTCGTTGAAAGCGGCGCCGATCCCGGCATCGCCATCGAGCACTGGCGCGGTGCATCGCCGCTGATCCGCTGGGGCACAGGATACCTGGGGCTGGCGCTCGATCCGGCGCCCTCACCCCAATCCCCTCCCGCTTGCGGGAGAGGGAGCACGGATGACGCGCCTCCCGCGAACGGCAGGGCAGGTACAACGGAGTCCCCTCGCCCCGCGCAGCGGGGAGAGGATCAGGGTGTGGGGCGCACCGCCGGGGCGCAGCAACTGCGCGTGCACCGCTTCGTCGCGCTGGACGCGCGCTGCGACCCCACCGCCGCAAGCGACGCATTCACCTTCGGCGCCGCGGCCGACGAAAGCGCAGCGGGGCTCGCGCCAAGCTGCGACGGCGCGCGCCTGGTCGCGAGTTTTGCCGCCGGCGGCAAGGCGTGGCTTGCGGCGATGCCGGTTAGCGCGGTGCGCACCATGCTGCGGCCGCTCCCGGTCGCCGTGCGGCGCCCGCCCTCGCCATGAGTGGCGCCGCTCGAATCCGTGTTCGGTGAGTTAGAATCGCCATCTTCATCGAACGGCGGGCGTGACCATGGTGACTACGCGACGCAATTTCCTCGGACGCTCGCTGGTGTGGACGCTCGCGTCGACGTGGATGGGCGCCGCCCGCGAAGCGTGGTCGCAGGACGCGCCGCTGCTGTTGAGCTACCAGGGCCGGCTGACCGATGCCACCGGCGTTCCCCGCAACGGCGCATTCGACATGACGTTTCGCATCGTCGACGCCGACGGCGCGCCGCTCGGCTGGAGCGAAGCGCAAAGCGGCATCGTGGTCAGCAACGGATTTTTCTCGGTGATGCTCGGCAAGGTCAGCGCGCTCACGCCATCGATATTCCAGGGGCCGCCGTCCGACACCTACGGACCCGTGCGCTTCCTCGAAGTGAGCGTCGCGGGCGAAACGCTGGCGCCGAACTTTCGCCTGACGAGCGTGCCCTGGGCACTGTCGACGCAGGCGGGTGCTACCGGTCCTGCCGGTGCGACCGGCATACAGGGATTCCAGGGTGCGCAGGGCGTCATGGGGCCGGCCGGGCCGACGGGTCCAACGGGTCCATCGCAGGGAAATCAGGGCTTTCAGGGCCCGCAGGGCAACCAGGGCTTTCAGGGTCCGCAGGGCAACCAGGGCTTTCAGGGCGCCCAGGGAAACCAGGGCTTTCAGGGTCCGCAGGGCAACCAGGGTTTTCAGGGCGCCCAG
>DATCFA010000044.1:0-2347 GCA_036509805.1 Casimicrobiaceae bacterium | reverse complement strand
CGTCGTTGCGCGCCAGCAGCGCGTTGCGCGCCGACAACAGGCGCAGGCGCAGGTTCTCGCGCAGGAAATATTGCTGCGACGGCAACAGCAGCGGCGCCGCGGGCCGATCGCTGGTCTCGATGCGCACGATGCCCTTGGCGTCGTCCCACAAGTCGCGCCAGAACAATTCCCAGCGCGATGCCGGCGCCGGTTTCGGCGCCGTCGTCGCCGGCTGCGCAACGCGCTCGTCGTGCGCGAGCGGAAGCGAATCGACTTCGGCAATCGCACCGTCGAGCTTTCCGGCGAGGCCGGCGACGTCGACATACGGAACCGCCTTCAACCGCTCCATGTCGACTGCCAGTGCGCGGCGCAGCGGCGCGAAGCGCGGCCGGTCGAGGCGCGCGAGCTTGGTGTCGGTCAATTGCAGCGCGGCGAGCGCCGACTGCACGTTGCCGGCCAGCGCGAGCTGCTGCGACGCGAGATTGAGCGTCTGCTCGACCTCGGTCAGCGCGAGCTCGTCGCGTGACGGCGACAGGTCGCGGTAGAAGTTCTCCAGCGCGGCCTGCTGCGTCTGCGCCTCGGTTTGCCGCGTGTCGAGCAGCGCGAGCTTGGCCTGCGCGTCGCGCAGGTCGGAGGCCAGCGTCGACACGCGTGCGTTCGCCTGCGCGGACACCGCGTTGGCGGCAGCGAGCTCGCGGGCAACGTCGTGACGCAGCGACAGCGCGCTGCGGCGCGCGTCCATCCATCCGGCGATGCCGGCCACCGCGAGCGCGACCGCCACCGTGGCGAGCGCCCAGCGGGTGGCGGGAGGCACGCGTGCTGCGGCGGGGTCGGCGGGAGGCGGGGGCTCGTTCATCGCAGGTATCCGGCGGGTGTCCGATTCTAGCAGCGGCGCATGCCGGCTCCGCGGGTCGATTGCTCTAGAATGCGCGTACTTTCACGCCTGTCGAGCGGCCTCGCGCGCTCACTTCCCGAACCTTGAACGGTTTCACGCTGCTGGTCCTGATCGCCCTCGTGGCCGGCATCCCGATCGCGTTTCGCATGGGGATGGAGCGTGCGCAGCGCGACGCGCGGATGCGCAACGGATCGGTGATCGCGCGCACGCTGCCGGGTCGCAATGGCGACGCCGCGAAAACCGCCGAGCCGCCCGCCACCGCGGATGCGCGCGATGAAATCCATGAAACGCCGATCGCGCCGATCGCGCCGGCCGCGCCGGACCCGCTGAATGTCGAACGCGCGCGTCTCATTCGCGCCACGGAGCGCGAGGGCGCCGCACTGCGCGGCGAGCGCACGCGCGACGCGGCCGCACTCGTGCAGTTGCGCGCGTTCGCCGAGGACCGGCGGCAGTTGCTGCGCGAGCTGGCGGATGCGCGCACCGAAACCGCGCGCTATCGCGAAATCGTCGTCGACCTCGAGGACAACGCACCGCCGTTGCTGCTCGACGTTCCCCATTCGCCCGATGACCTGAAGCTGATCGTCGGCGTCGGTCCGGTGCTGGAACGGATGCTGCAGCGGATGGGGGTGGGCAGCTATCGCCAGATCGCGCGCTGGAGCGAGCACGACATCGACGCGTTCGACGCACGGCTGCCGGAGTTTCGCGGGCGCATCCGCCGCGACGGATGGGTGGCACAGGCGCGCGCGCTGCACCAGAGCAAATATGGCGAGCGCGCCGTCTGAGCCTCCGCCGCGCAGCATTTCCGTGCGCGGATTCGTCCCCATTATCGTGCTCGCGTCGGTCTGGGGCTGCAACTGGCCAGCGCTGAAAATGGGCGTCGCCGAAATCGCGCCGCTGACCTTTCGCTCGATCACACTGCCGCTGGCCGCGCTGGGCATGCTCGGCTTCGCGTGACTCGCCGGGCATTCGGTCCGCGTCCCGCAGGGCTGGTGGCCCAAGGTGGTAGTGCTCGCCGTGCTGTCGATCACCGGCTGGATGATGCTCGTCGGCTGGGTACCGCTGGCGCTAGTCGCACCGTTCTTCGACGACGCGGGATGGGTGCAGGTCGCGCACTACTCGCCGCGCGCGTGGTTCTCCATCGGCTACAACGTCGTGCTCGCCGGGACGGTCGCGCATCTGCTCTGGTACACGATGGCGCGCACGCTGCCGGCGGCGGTGTCGTCGATGGCGTCGCTGCCGGTGCCGGTGGTCGGCGTTTTCGCCGGCATGCTGCTGCTGGGCGAGCGTCCCGGCATCACCGAATGGATCGCGCTTGCGCTGGTGATCGTGGCGCTGACCGCGGTGCTGCTGCCCGAGCGCCGCGGCACGCTCGCGCCGATCGAGCCGGACTAGTGGACTGTAACACTTAAAACGTTAGTATAATCATGCCGGCGGAGGGCATGATGAAACTGACCAAGAGCGAACGCATGGAAC
>DATCFA010000043.1:0-3184 GCA_036509805.1 Casimicrobiaceae bacterium | reverse complement strand
TGCGTTATGGCGTGGAAATAGAAGCCGAAGGCGCGCAGGTATTTTCGCAGGCGTGCTCGCTCGGGCTCGAAGGCATCGTGTCGAAGCGCCTCGACAGCGTGTACCGGCCGACACGCAGCCGTGACTGGGTCAAGGTAAAGTGCGGCCGGCGCCAGGAAATGGTCATCGGCGGATACACCGACCCGCAGGGCGGGCGCCGCGGTTTCGGTGCACTGCTGCTCGGCGTTTACGACGCGGATAAAAAATTGCGCTACAGCGGACGTGTGGGCACCGGCTTCGACGACGCCGCGCTGGCGTCGATGGCGCCGATGCTCGCAAAGCTCGAAGTCGACACGCCGCCGTTCGCTAACCCGCCGCATGGGTACGCGGCGAAAGGCGTGCACTGGGTGACGCCGCTGCGCGTGGCCGAAGTTGCGTTCACCGAGTGGACCGAAGCCGCGACGCTGCGCCATCCGTCGTTCCAGGGCTTGCGCGAGGACAAGAAGGCGGCCGACGTGACGCGCGAGAACGAGGAGGCGCCGCCGTCGACGCCCGCCGCGAAAAAAGCGAAGGCCGCACCGACACGGCCGGCGAAGGCCAAGCCCACAACGCGCAGCGCGAAGGCGACGACATCGGCGCGCAGAACCGCCACGCCCGTAACGCGCAGCGCGAAGACAACGAAATCGACGGGCACAACCGCCACGCCAGCCGCTGCGAAGCCGTTGCCGTCGAAGCCTCCCACTGCGACCAAGTCACCGAGTGCTGCGAGCAGCGCGATCAATGCGCGCGCCACGACACGCGCGGCGGTGTCCGCGAAAAAAGGGGGCGATGACGCCGTCGAAGGCGTGCGCCTGTCGCATGCGGACAAGCTCTACTATCCGGACGCGAACGTGACCAAGGCAGACGTCGCGCGCTATTACGCGAGCGTCGCGCCGCGGATGCTCGCGCACCTCGCAGGCCGGCCGTTGGCGCTGCTCCGCTGTCCGGACGGCTGGCAAGGCGAGTGCTTCTACCAGAAGCACGCGGCACCGACGCTCAACGCCGCAGTGGGCCGCATCGAAGTGCCGGAAAGCACGGGGACCGGCATCTATTCCGAAGTACATTCCGCGGCGGGGCTCGTGGGCCTCGTGCAATGGGGCGTGCTCGAAATTCACCCGTGGGGATCGCGCGCGCCGCGCCTCGAGCGCCCCGACCGTCTCGTATTCGACTTCGATCCGGACGATGCCGTCGACTGGCCCGCGCTGGTCGACGCAACCGGCGTGCTGCGCAAGCTGCTCGACGAGCTCGCGCTGCCCGTGTTCATCAAGACGACCGGCGGCAAGGGACTGCACGTCGTCGTTCCGATCCGCCCGAGCGTCGACTGGAATACCGCGAAGGGATTCACGCGCGCCGTCGCGGAGCTGATGGTGAGGACGTTCCCCGATCGCTTCGTGTCGACCGTTTCCAAGGCGCGGCGCAAGGGCCGCATCTTCATCGATTACCTGCGCAACACCGAAGGTGCGACCGCGATCGCAGCCTACGGATTGCGCGCGCGCGCCAATGCGCCGGTCGCAACGCCGATCGACTGGGACGAAATCGGCCGCGGCATCGACCTACGATTCGATCACTTCAACATCCGCAACGTCGTGCAGCGAATATCGGCGCAACGCACCGATCCGTGGCACGCCATCGGCGAGCGCGCGGTGACGCTGACGGCGTCGATGCGCAAGCGCGTCGGCGCGGCGTAGCGCGTAGCGATTTACTGCGTCGGCGCGGCGTCGCGCCTCGATTTTCCGCGCCCCGCATCGCCGCGCTGAGCGGCGAGTGTAGAACGCCAGCGCCTCAGCATCGCGCGCGGCGCACGATGGCGCCGCGCGCGATCTGTCGCGCGATCATTCTCCTTTCAGGCTTTGCGGGCCGTCCTGCACTGTTGGCTCGGCGACGCCCTGCGCAGGCACCCACGTCCGGCCCGGCGCCGTCACGTATTTCCACGCACCGGCCATATGGGTCGATCCAGCGGACGAATCGAGTGTCGCGGACGCGTAAGGCGCGACATGCATCGGTGCGGCCGGGGGCAGCGCGGACGCAGGTTTCATCGTGGTCACTCCATTGCGCAGCGTGTACTGGTCCTCGTCGGCGACGAAGCTCTGCAAGCTGGCCGGCGTAACACCCATTTGCCGCCCGGTGCTTGGGCCGGGCGCGATGGCGGGCGTGTGCGTGACGACGCCGCCATGCATCGCATATACGTCCGCATCGGCGTTGAAGCTTTGGAAGCTGTCGGGCGTGATGTTGCGCATGCTGCCGGAGACGGTGGCGAACGCCGGAAAGGCGACCGGCAATGTGGTTGCCGCGATCAACGCGGCGCGCGAAAGTATTCGATGTTTCATGCGAGCTCCTTGGTTTAACGGGTATAGCGTGGACACGCGCGCTACCCCGTTGGTTCATCGTGCGACGAGTCGCTGACGCGCGCGTTGTGCGCGACCGCACCGCGACTACGCCCCGCGATCGCGCGCCGGCGCAATGTCGCCAGCGCCGCGCGCGCCGTGTGTAACAACCTGCTTCAAATACGCGCGGCGAGTTCCGCCGCTTCGCGAATCGCAGCTTCCGCATCGAGCTCGGCGGTGCGATGCACACCACCGTCACCGGTGACATCTGCCCGCAGTGCGCGCATCGAGATTGATAGCCGTAGTGCATCGACTCCATGATCAGGCGACAACGCAGCGTAACGTGCGCGAGCGCGACCGGCGCGAGCAGGTGCGGAAAGGACGGGGGACATTGCGGCAGGCGTTGTGGTGGCCGATCGCGTGCGCGCACCGTCGATGCAGTAAAGTTGCGCCCATTCGACACGGAGGACGCATGACGGGCAAATTTCTCGACGCTGCAAACGTGCTGCCGTCCGATCACGCCGATGCCATCCTCATCGGCCGGGCGTGGATTCCCGCATTCGGAGGACCGGCGCCGGTGCTGGTTCGCGCCGACGGCATTCGCGACCTGTCGTCGATCGCCGCCACGGCCAGCGAGCTCTATGCGCGTGGCGATGCGGTGGTGGCGATCCGCGCTGCGCGGTCGCCGCCGACGCTCGCGACGTTCGACGCAGCCCTTGCCAACAGCGATCCCGTCGGTCGCGATGCCGCCGCCCCGTGGCTGCTCGCGCCCTGCGATTGGCAGCCGATCAAGGCCAGCGGCGTCACCTTCGTCGCCAGCATGCTCGAGCGCGTGATCGAGG
>DATCFA010000042.1:0-22157 GCA_036509805.1 Casimicrobiaceae bacterium | reverse complement strand
GCCGCAATCAAGGAGTACATCGCCCTGCACAACCAAAATCCCAAGCCATTTGTCTGGACGGCCAAAGCTCACGACATCCTCGCCAAGGTGATTCGCGCCAATCGCAATTTAAGTTCCAAACAGAACGAAGCACTGCACTAGTTGCCAAGGTAGGCGTCGAGCACCTGCCGGTTCGACTGCACGGCAGTCGGCGTACCCGCGGCGAGCACGCGGCCCTCGACCATGCAGATCACGTGCGGGCACAGCCGCATGATGAAGTCCATGTTGTGCTCGATGACGACGAAGCTACCTCCCTGCGTGCCGTTGAGGCCGACCAGCAGCTCGCGCAACTCGTCGACCAGGCTCGGGTTCACGCCCGCGCAGGGCTCGTCGAGCAGCACCAGCCGTGGCGCTGGCATGAACGCCATCGCGATGTCGATCAGTTTCTGCTGGCCGTACGACAGGCTGCCGCCGGGCTCGCGCGCGACATGCTGCAGCCGGAAACGCTCGATCATTTCGTCGGCACGCGCGCCGACGCCGGCGTCCGACCTGGCGAACAATCGCCCCGGCAGCGTCCCCTGGAATTCCTGCGCGGCGACGATCAGGTTGTCGCGCACCGATAGCTGCGCGAAAACCTGCAGTGTCTGGAACGTGCGGCCGATGCCGCGGCGCGCGAGCCCGAGCGGCGACATGCCAGTGATGTCCTCGCCGCAGAACTCGACCTTGCCCGACGTCGGATCGATCTGTCCGAGGATGCTGTTGAACAGCGTCGTCTTGCCCGAGCCGTTGGGGCCGATCACGCCGACGATTTCGCCGGGCCCGACGCTGAACGTCACGCCGTCGACCGCCTTGATCGCGCCGTATTGCTTGCGTACGTCGATGACTTCGAGGAAAGGTGTCATGGCGCCGGCATCTTTCGAGCGCGGTGGTCGGCGATCGACAGGATGCCGCCCGGCAGCCACACCATCAGCGCCACGACGGCGACGCCGAAGCCCACCAGGTACCACTTCTGCATGAACTGCAGCGCCGGCAGGCTGCTCGAGCGCAACAGCTCCGGCAGCAGGATGATGACGATGGTGCCCAGCACCGGCCCGAAGAAGCGCCCCGAGCCGCCGACGATCACCGCCAGCAGCATCATCAGCGACGTCGCGAAATGGAATGTTCCCGGCTCGACGAACTGCACGAGTGCCGCATAGAACACGCCACCAACGCCCGCGTACGCGGCGCCGATGGCGAACGCGAGCAGCGTGTACGCGGTGATGTTGATGCCGAGGCTTTCGGCGCGGATCGGATTGTCGCGCAGCGCGGCGAACGCGCGCCCCCACGGCGAACGCAGCAGCAGCCACATGAGCCACGCGACGATCGCGAGCGCCACCAGCACCAGCCAGAAATACGCGCGCTCGCTGTCGAAGCTCAGCGCCAGAATCGACGGCCGCTTGATGTTCGCGATGCCGTACGTACCGCCGGTCAGCGATTCCTCGTTGCGCATGATGAGGTAGATCAGCACATTGAAGCCGAGCGTGGCGAACGCCAGGTAGTGATGCTGAACGCGCAGTGCCGGAAAACCCAACGCGAGTCCGACGATGAAACAGACGACGGCCGCGATCGGTATCACCAGCCAGAACGAGATACCGTACCGGGTCGTGAGTATTGCCGCGATGTACGCACCGATGCCGAAGAACGCCGCCTGCCCGAGTGACATCTGCCCCGCATAGCCGACGGTGAGGTTCAGGCCGAACGTCGCCATCAGGTAGACGCAGCACAGCGACAGCAGGTAGACTTGGCTGCGCTGCAGCAGCAATGCTGACGCGCCGAACGCGATGATGACCGCGACCATCAGCAAAAGCCGCCTGTGGCGCGCGCTCATACCTTGCGCTCCTCGCTGCGGCCGAGCAGACCCTCGGGCCGGAACAGGATCACCAGCAGGAACAGCACCAGCGCGACGCCCTCCTTGTAGGCAGGCGAAAAATAGAAGCCGACGAGGTTTTCCAGTACGCCGATCAGCACGCCGCCCAGCAGCGCGCCGCGCGTCTGGTTGAAGCCGCCGATGATGGCTGCAAAGAACGCCTTCTGGCCGATCGAGTCGCCCATGTCGAACTTGACGAGGTACGTCGGCGCGATCAGCAATGCGGCCACGCTCGCGAGCAGCGCATTGATCAGGAACACGTACATCACCATCCGCTGCACGTCGATGCCGAGCACGCGCGCGGCGTCGGGGTTCTGCGCCACCGCCTGCATCGCGCGCCCGGTGACGGTGCGGTTGAGAAACGCCTGCAGCGCGACGACGATGATGCCGGCAAGCACCAGCGTGCCGACGTCGGCGATCGAGATCGTCACGCCCGCCACCGACCATAGGCCATCGGGGAACGGACTCGGGATAGGGTGCGCTTCGGCGCTGTAGCCGGCGCGCACGATCGACTTGGCGGCGATCGATACACCGAGCGTCGCGATCACCAGCGGGATCACGCCATGCTTGATCAGCGGATCGGCGATGACGCGCTTGAATCCGTAGCCGAGGACGGCCATCGACACCACGCACGCGGCGACAAACGCCATCCACAGCGGCAATCCGGCGGCGATACCGGCCAGCATGGCGAACGCCGGCAGCATGACGAATTCGCCCTGCGCGAAATTGATCACGCCGGCCGCCTGCCACATCAGCGTGAAGCCGAGCGCCGCGAGCGCGTAGATCGCGCCGGTGGCGAATCCGGATACGACGAGCTGGATGAAATCACCCACGACATACCCCGCGATGGACGCGCGCTACGGTGTCCGCCATGGCGCGAGGATACGCTCGCCACCGGTGCGCCTGCCACGCGCTGCGGGGGAGGCGCCATGCTTGTCGCCAGTGTCCGACGCCGCGCCTCACTGGACGCGAAGCGCACTCCTGCGACGGAATGGCAAGCTGCGCTGCGGCACCTGCTGCAACAGCCACTGCACCGAGCGACGCGCGCGTGCAGCCACCATTGTCAGTGGCATCTGCACGTAGTCGTCGTTGAACACCTCGAAGCTGTAGTCGCCGTCGTAGCCGAGGTCGTCGAGCGCGCGCATCAATGCCGCAATCTGGTCGCTGTGCGCGCCTTCGCCGGGAAATACGCGGAAATGCCGCGCCGTCTCGCGCCGATCGTCGGAGGTCGGCGTCGACTGCCACATGAAGTCGGCGAGTTGCACGAACAGCACCTTGGCGGGATCGATGTCCTCCAGCGCCGACATCGGCGTGCCGGTGGCCAGCATGTGGTACGAGTCGATCGCGAGGCCCAGGTTGTGGCGATCCGCGCGCTCGACGAGATCCCAGGCACTCGCGACGTCGCTGACAAAGCGTCCCCACGACAGCGCCTCGAACGCGATGTCGATGTCGAGCGGCACCGCGAGCATCGCGAGCTTGCGCAGGTCGGCGACGAAGCGGTCGCGGTCTTCCGCGGCGTGCGCCGATGTCGTCGAACAGCAGAGCAGCACATGCGCGCCGAGCGCGTTGCACATCGTCAGCATCGACTTGGCGATGTCGATCTTGTACGCGTGCAGGTCGCCGGACAGCCCTTCGAAATCGCGCAGCACCTGGAATCCGGTGACCCTCAGCCCGCTTTTCTTCACGGCGTCGATCGCCGCCTGCTCGCCACCCGGATGGCCGACGATGTCGCGCGCCGCGAGCATGATCTGCGTGAAGCCGCCGTCACGCACCGCGCGCAGCTTCGCCTCCAGCGGGCCCGCCAGCGTGATCGTGTCCATGCCGAAGCGCTCGATGTTCACGCGATCCGCCTCATTGGTCGCCGCGTTGCCCGATGTCGCTGTGGACGAGCTCGAATGTCACCGCGCCCAGGTACACCTGCGTCAACGCCCCCTTGGCGGACGGCTGCACCGGATCGCGGTCGACGAACACGACGCCGCGAGCTTTCAGCAACCGCGTCGCCGCGGCGACATCGTGCGCACCGAGGCCCACGCGCAGCAGGTGCTCGTCCCAGTCGATGTCCTCGGAGCCCGCCGGCGGCTCGATCAGCTGCAGGTAGAACTTGCGGTCGGGGCTCACGAGCAGCGTGCCTTTCGGCAGGATGCCGAAATACTGGCCACCCGGCAGCCGCGTGAACCCCAGCAGGTCGCCGTAGAAATCGGCCCAGTCGCCGCTGCGCTCGGCGAACACGCTTTGCACGACGCCGAACCAGTGCATGCCGGCGAGCGCCGGCGGATTGCGTTCAACGCCGGGCAATGGCACGAAGTCGACATCGTAGATCGAGAAGTCCTTGTAGCGATCGACGAAATAGACGAGGCTGCCGCCGACGCCATGGATTCCCGGGATATTGAGCTCCATCGCCGATGCGCGCGTCGGCATCGCCCACGCGCCGAGGTCGAGCGCGCGATGGAACGCCGCGTCGGCGTCGCGCACGCGCACGGCTATCGCCGACAGCGCCGGCCGCGCGACTGGCGCGCTCATTCCGGTGAGCGCTTGCGGATGCGCGTTGACGATGATGTTCATCGGCCCCTGGCGGAACAGCGTCACTTCGCGCGAGCGATGGCGCGCGACCGGCGCGAATCCCATCATCTGCAGCACGCCGGCCAGCGCCTGCGGCTGCGATGTCGCGTACTCGACGAACTCGATGCCGTCGATGCCCAGCGGGTTGCTCGGTTCAGGATTGGGTTCTTGCATGATGGCTGGATGTTGCGACAGCAGGGCGTCGCGCGTCAAATCGAAAGGTCAGCACGTGGCGTCGTCGAAAGGCAGCCCGACGTAATTTTCCGCCAATGACGATTGCGCGGCATCGGATCCCGTCACATAGTCGAGGTCGGCGAGCTGCAGCCGCTGCTCGTACGCGGTTGCGGCGGGAAACAGATGCAGCAACGATGTCATGAACCACGAGAAGCGCTGCGCCTTCCACACGCGGCGCAGCGCGGTCGACGAGTACGCGGCCAGTCGCGCGCCGTCACCGCTGCGATAGTGCTCGGCCAGCGCTGCCGCCAGCACGCGCACGTCGGCGATGGCGAGGTTGAGGCCCTTGGCGCCGGTCGGCGGCACGATGTGCGCAGCGTCGCCGGCCAGATAGAGCCGGCCGAACTGCATCGGCTCGCAGACGAAGCTGCGCATGCCGACGACGTTTTTCTGCAGCACCGGGCCTTCGACGGGCACCCACCCGTCGCGCGTCGCGAGGCGTGCGCGCAGTTCGCTCCAGATGCGCGCGTCGTCCCAGGCATCGACGTTCTCGTGCGGGTCGCACTGGAAATACAGCCGCTGGATCGTCGGCGAGCGCGTGCTGACCAGCGCGAAGCCGCGCGGATGGTGCGTGTAAACGAGCTCCGCCGACGATGGCGCCGCCTCCGCGAGTATGCCGAACCAGCCGAACGGATAGCTGCGCGAGAATTCGTGGCATGCGCCTTGCGGCACCGCGCTGCGGCACACACCGTGATAGCCGTCGCAACCGGCGATGAAGTCGCAGGCGAGAACCTGCGCGACACCGTCTGCCGAGTAGTGCAGCGACGGCGCGTCGGTGTCGAAGCCGCGCGGCTCGACGCCGGCTGCGCCGAACACGATGCGCCCGCCGCAGGCAAGCCTCGCCGCGACCAGGTCCTTGATGACCTCATGCTGCGCGTACACGGTGATCGCCTTGCCGCCCGCGTGCGCGGACAAATCGATCCGGTGCCCGCGGCCGTCATAACGCAGCTCGATGCCATGGTGGACGAAGCCCTCGCGATGCAGCCGCACGCCGAGCCCGATCGAGTCGAGCAGGTCGACCGTACCCTGCTCGAGCACGCCGGCGCGCACCGTGGCCTCGATCTCCCTGCGTGCGCGCGCCTCGAGCACGATCGATTCGATGCCCGCGAGGTGCAGCAGTTGCGAAAGCATCAGGCCGGCAGGACCCGCGCCGACGATGCCCACTTGAGTGCGCATGGCTGGCGATTGTGCATCAAAATCGCGCGCGGTTTCCGATCACCGCAAAATTGTGCGATTATCGACCATCCGAATGCGTGTGGGTTGCGCGCCAAACCCCGCCGACAGTGCGCCGATGAGCCCCGCCGCATCCTTGCGAAAATCCGCCCAGCGCACGCCCGCTGCCGCGCGCGATGCGCTGCCCGCCGCCGATCCGCCGCTCACCGCCGCGCAGGACATCCAGCGTTACGCGGGCGATCCCGATTTCATGGCGACGCTGGCGCGCGGCCTTGCCGTGGTGCGCGCGTTCACGCAGCAGCGCCGTCCGCTGACCATCGCGCAACTGTCGATGAAGACCGGCATTCCGCGCGCCGCCGTGCGCCGCTGCCTGTACACGCTGTCGGAACTCGGCTATGTCGGCTCGGACGACGGGCGCAATTTCACGCTGCGGCCGCGGATCCTGGCGCTCGGGCACGCATACCTGACGTCGAGTCCGCTCGCCGCGTCGGCGCAGCCGATCCTCGACCATGTCAGCGACAGCGTCCACGAATCCTGTTCGATGTCCATCCTCGAGGGCGACGAGATCCTCTACATCGGCCGCTCGCGGACGTCGACGCGGATCATGTCGATCGACTTGAGCGTCGGCAGCCGCCTGCCAGCGTATTGCACGTCGATGGGCCGCGTGTTGCTGTCGGGGCTTGACCCGAAGGAACTCATCAACTACTTTTCCCGCGTGCGGATCGCTCCCCATACCGCGAGGACCCAGACATCCGCCGACAAGCTGCACGCGATCGTCGAGAACCTGCGTGCGCGCGATTGCGCGATCGTCGACCAGGAGCTCGAGATTGGCCTGCGCTCGATCAGCGTGCCCGTGCGCGATGCGCATGGCCGCATCGCGGCGGCCATCAACATCAGCGTGCAGGCCACGCGGATGTCCACGGCGGACATGGAGGCGCGGCTCAAGCCGCCGCTCGCCGCCGCTGCGCACGAGCTCGGACTGCTGCTCAATTGACTGCGCGGGCGACACGCAGGTGGCGCGCGATGCACGCCGCCGTGCTCGCGCTTGCGACGCTGGTGTGCGCAGTGACGAGCGCCGCGGCGCGCGCCGACGACGCGCGCTGGGTTTCCGCGGCCGTTGGCAGCGGCGAGAACATCGACGTGCTGCGCATCGGCGGCGGATGGCGTCCCGATTGCGAATGCGACTGGCTGGCGAAAATCGGCGCGACGCCCTTCTACGATGCCCATGTCGAATACTGGAACGCGCGCGGCGATCGCCATCCGAACGACAACACGTGGAGCCTCGGCGCACTCGCGGCGCACAGTGGCTGCTGGCGCAGCGCTCGCCGCTGCAGCCGTTCATCGAATTCGGCGTCGGCGCCATCGCCGTCAGCGAGACGCGGATCGGCACGCGGGACCTGTCGAGCGGAGTGCTGTTCGACGAGCGGCTCGCCGCCGGCATCGCACTCGACCCGGCGGCGAAATACCGGCTCGCCGTCTACACCGAGCACCGCTCCAACGGCAAAATCAAGCCGCCCAACGCCGGACTGACTACCTACGGCATCGAGCTGCGCGTCGGCTGGCATTGATACCTCAGTCACGGCGCGGCGCGCCTGCGCGATACGTCCAACCGTGTTACTTCATCTTCGCATCAGTCGAGATAGTCGCGCAACGCGGTCGAGTTCTCGACCACGGCTCGGCCGATATCGACGTCTTCCTCTCCAGGAATGCGGATCTTGGTGAACGAAAGGCCCTCGTACTGCAGCGGTCGCGTGGCATCCAGCCCCCATTTCGCGCCGATGCCACCTTCGGTCGACGGATCGAGAATCGAGCCCTGGGCGCCGCTGACAACCATCAGGTCACGGTCCGGCTGAAAGCGCGTCGCGACCGCCCATTCCACCTGCTCGGCATCGTGCACGTCGACATCCTCGTCGACGACGATCACCTGCTTGATGTCGTAGTGGCCGCCGAACGCGCCCATGATCACGTTCTTGGGCTCGCCCTCGCGAGCCTTCTTCATCTGCACGTAGAGGTGATAGCGACAGACGCCGCCAACCGCCAGGTGGACATCGGTGACGTTGGGAAAGCTGCGCTTGAGATGCATGAGCATCGTCGCCTCGCGCGGGATGGCGCCAAGCAGCAGATGCTCCATCGCCGCCGGCACGATGGTGTGGTAAATCGGGTTTCGACGATGGGTGACGCGGTCGATCGCGATCACCTCGCGCCTTGCCTGCGGGCTGTAGTACTTCGGAAACTCCCCGAACGGACCTTCGGGTTCGCGAACGCCTGGCAACAGATGGCCTTCGATCACGATTTCCGAAAGTGCCGGAACGCGTACTTCGCTCGTTTGGCACTTCACCACACGCAGCGGTTGGCCTTCCAGCGCACCGGCAATGGTCAGTTCGTCGTAGTCGATCGGCAGCACCGCTTGCGAGGCGAGCAACGCCGCGGGACTTGCGCCGATCACCACCGCCAGTGGCAGCGGCTGCGCGGCTTCTTCCGCGGCCCTGTGAAATGCGTGCAGGTGCCGTGGCAGGATGAGCATGGCCATGCGGTCGGGTGAATTGACCTGGATGCGATTGATCGACACGTTCTGCGCGCCGGTCACGGGATTGCGTGCGATGACCAGGCCGGCGCTGATATACGGCGCGCTGTCGTGCTCGTTGTGGCGCGGGATCGGCAACAACGTGCGGATATCCACATTGTCGTGGACCACCTGCTGCACGGGCGCCGCGTCGCCACGCACCTCGTGCCACGGCAGCGGATTTTCCACGGCGCGCCGGAAGTGCTGCAGCAGGTCGCGTTCCGGCACGCCAAGAGCCTCGGCGATCCACGCCCGCTTCGACATGAAACCCGACACCACGGGGATCGCATGTCCGCCCGGGTGCGGGAAGAACGTCGCCCGCTCGCCATCGAGGCGCTTCGCGATCGCGGCGAGCTCGAATTCGAGCGATACATTGTCGCGAATCACCGCCAGGCGATCCGTAGCGGCAATATGCGCGAGCCACTCGCGCATATTGTCGAAGACCTTGTCCGTCATCGTCCACTCCTCGTCTGTGGCGGAAGAAAATCCATGCGCTTTTCAGGCAAGCGTCCCGCGAAGCCTGCGCCGTTGCAGTGCGAGCAGCGCGATCACGATCACGATGGCGCCGACCGCGACATGCGAGATGTCGTGCAGCGGAATCACTGCGCACACGCCGAGTAGCCCGAACACCACTCGCTCCCACACGCTCAATGGGCGCAGCATCCAGCCGATCGTCATCGCCGATAGCGCGACGGTGGCGGCGAATGTCAAAACCGAGGCGGTCACGATGTCGCCGGTGGTGCCGATCAGCAGCAGGCCGGGGTGCCAGAAGAACACCAATGGAATGATCAGCACCGGAATTCCGAGCAGCGCGGCCTTCCAGCCCGTGGCGTTCGGCGGCGTCTCGGCGATGCCCGCCGCCGCGTAGGCCGCCAGCGCCACCGGTGGCGTGATCATCGACAGGATGGCGAAATAGAACACGAACATGTGCGCCACCAGCGGCAACACATGCGCGGCGACCAGCGCCGGCGCCAGCAGCACGGCACCCATGATGTACGCCGACGTGGTGGGCATGCCGCAGCCCAGAATGAGCGTCGCAACCATCGCCAGCACGACGATGATGACAGTCGATCCTGCAGACAGGTCGACCACCAGTCCCGTGAACTTCGTACCCAAGCCGGTGAACGCGATGACGCCGACGATGATTCCGGCCAATGCGCACGGCAACGCCACCGTGACACTGCGCTGGGCACCGAGCGAAAAACTCTGCACCAGCGAAAACAGGCTCTGCCGCGAGGATTTGCGCAATGTCCCGATGACGATCGTGGCAGCGATCGCCTGGAGACACGCATCGGCGATTCCGTGACCGGAAACGATGAGGAACGTAAGCCACGCGAGCGGCAGAAGCAGGTGCGCGCGCTCTTTCAGGATGCGCCGGACGACGGGAACGTCCTGCGCCGCCAGCGCGCCGAGATTTTCCAGCCGCGCCTTGAAATCGACGGCGAGGAACAGCGCGAGATAGTAGAAAATCGCCGGCAGCACCGCTGCGACGATGACGCTGCTATAGGGAATGCGCAGGAAGTCCGCCATCACGAACGCGCCGGCGCCCATGACCGGTGGCATCAATTGCCCGCCGGTGGATCCGACCGCCTCGACCGCGGCGGCGAAGATCGGTGGGTAGCCGGCGCGTTTCATCAGCGGAATGGTGAAAATGCCGATGCCCATGACATTGGCCACCGCGCTGCCGGATACCGTTCCCATCATCGCCGAGCCGACGATCGCGGCCTTGGCGGGTCCACCGGTACTGCGCCCGGTCAGCGCCAGTGCAAGCTCGATGATCATCCTGCCGCCGCCGTAGGCTTCGAACACGGCAGCGAACAAAATGAAATAGAACACGACACTCACCGAAACGCCGGTCGGGATGCCGAAGAGTCCGTTCAACGTCAGGTATTGCTGGTCGATGAACGATCCCAAGCCCTGCTGGTTGTGTCCGAATGGCGGCGGCAGGAACGTGCCGAGCAACTGGTAGACCACGAACAGCAGCGCGACGATGCACATGCCCCAACCGAGAACGCGGCGCGAAGCTTCGACCAGCAGCACGATCAGGACGATTGCGCAGGTGTAATCACCGAAGAGGATCGGGTCGAGTCCGGAAATGCGATAAATGATCCGATGCGAATCGACCGCCAGGTAAATCGCCGGCACCAGCGCCGCGACCGCAAGCAGGCGATTCATCCAGCGGGCACTGGCGGACGCGGACTTTTCGCCGGTCGCGAGGAGCGCCAGTGCGATTGCCAGCGAGACGTGGCCAGCGTATTGCACGATGAGGTCGATGTCGTTGAACCACCAGATGGCGACTTGAAACGTCGTCCACACCAGCGCGACCAGGGGAACCGGCCGCAACAGGTCCAGCCAGCGTGACGCTTGCTGTTCCGGAAGCTCGCCTTCGCGGTCGCGTACCGTCGATTCCATTCCGTTCCCCTGACTTGTCGCTTACTTGAGCCAGCCGCGTTCACGGTAATAGCGCGCGGCACCCGGGTGCAGCGGCAGGTTGATGCCTTCCGGCCGCCACGCGTCCTCGGGCTTGAAATCCTTGATCGCCTTGGTGGCGGCCACCAGTTGCTCGACGTGCTCGCACACGGCCTTGGTGATCGCGTAGGCGAGCCAGTCCGGCATGTCGTCGCGCGCGATCAGCGTGGTCACCGTCGACGGCAACGTGATGTCCTGGTCCTGCCCGCGGAACGAGCCCTTTGGCAATACCGCGGTGCCAAACCCGTACTTGTCGTGCATCTGCTGCAACAGCGTCTTCGAAGGCTGCAGGAACGTGACGTCATGCACCTGCGTGATCTGCGTGGTCAGCGGGTGCCCCACCGTCACGATGTTGACGAAGGCATCGGCGCGACCGCCGGTGATATCGTCGCGGATCACCGAGGCCGGCACGAGATTCATGCCGCCGCCGTGCTTCTTCAGTTCCGCCTCCGTGACGCCCGCGAGACCCAGCTCCAGTTGACCCGCATACGTAGCCATGCTGCCCGGCGGATTGAGGTCGACGTGCGCGCCCGGCTTGTCCTGCTTGAAATATTTCTCGAGATCGGGCCCCACGTTCTTGCCCGAAGCGATCACCGCCAGGTAATAGGTGTCGAGCCCACCCACCAGTCCGCGCAGCCGGGGCATCGGCTTGTCGTAGGCGACCTTGCCTTCCCGCGCCCATTGATTGGCCAGCGCATGACTGAATCCGATGGTCGCCTTTCCACCTTCGATCAGGCGTGTGTTGGCACCGCCGCCGCCCAGTGGCGGCGTGTCGATCGTCGAGCCTTCAGGCAATACGCCCTTCAGGATCCGGCCGAGGCTCACCGAATAGACATACCATGTCGAGCCGATCTGGAACGACGCGATTGTCAGCTTGACGGGCTTTTCTGCCGGCTCCGCCGCGGAAACCGAACCGACGCCGACAAACAGCGCGAAGATGCCGCACAAAAGTGCGATGCTGCGTTCTTTTCTGGTCATGATCGTGAACCTCCATCCAAATGATTGCGCGAAAAATTCACATCGCTGTCGTTGCTCGCACAACGTTGCGCCAACCGCGGCGACTCCCGGCGCCGCGGCTTGACACCGTGATACGACGAGACTCGCGATCTCTCGTCATCAGTCGATTGCCGCGCCTGTCACCGCGGCGTCCACCCGCTGCTGCGCCAGCACGATGAGCGCCCGGCGATCGATCTTGTTCGTCGTCGCCAACGGCAAGCGGTCGATGAACCAGACGAAACGCGGATGTGCATACGCGGGCGCCCTCGCCAGTGCATATTCCTTGACTTCGGCGACGTTCACGGATGCACCCGCTCGCAGCACGCAAAAGGCGACCGGCTTCTGGCCCTTGATCTCGTCGTCGACCGGTACCACGCAGGCCTGAACAATATCCGGATGCGCTTCCAGCAGCTTCTCGATCTCGCCGGGATAAATATTTTCACCCCCGCAGACGAACATGTCGTCAACGCGTCCGACGAAATAATGGAAGCCGTGCTCGTCACGGCGGAATATATCGCCCGTCACATAGAAGCCGTCATCGGAGAAAGGCGGTTGCATGTCGGGCCGATTGTGATAGCCGGTCATCACCGCAGGGCTCGCAAGTTGCAGCACTCCCTGTTGCGCGTTCATATCATCGCCTTCGACCAGCCGAAGCCTGACGCGCGGATGCGCGTAGCCCACCGAAAGTGGGGGCTGTCGGATGCCGTCGGGGTGCGCGCCGAACACCACGGGTCCGCCTTCGGTCGTCCCGTAGGCGTTGCTCGTCGTGGCCTGCGGCATAACTGCAGCAATCGACGCGAGCAGCCCCGGGCCCACCGGCGCCGAGCCCATGCGCAGGAACTCGACGGACGAAAGGTCGGCATGTTGCAGAAGTGCCGTTTCGCGCAGCATCATCGCGATCATCGGCGGCACCGCGGTCAGCCACGTGCAGCGGTATTTGCCGATCGCCTCGATATAGGCGCGCGCAGTGAACTGCGGTAGCAGCACGATCGATGCATGCGCGGCGCAGGCGAGCTTCGACAGCGCGAGTGCGTTCATGTGATAGAGCGGGGCGGCGATCAGGTAGCGATGACGCGCCAGCGCCTGGCCCTCCATCCTCACCTTGACCACCCACAGGTGGCTCTGGTGTGACAGCACCACACCTTTGGGTCGGCCCGTGGAGCCCGACGTATAGAGAAACATCGCCGTCTCATCCGGCACCGGCACGATCGCCGAGAATGCGCCGGGATCGACAAAAGCGTCGAAGCCCGCCGCACCGCCCGCGCCGAATTCGACTGCCGGCAGGTCGGGCGGACAATGCGCCCGGCGCTCGCGGTCGCAGAACACCAGCCGTGCGCCGGCGTCGCGGATGACGAATGCGATGAGATCGCGCGGAAAACGGTGATTGACCGGTACCGCGACCAAGCCCGCACGCATCACGCCATAGTAGGCGGCGAGGTATTCGGCGCGGTTTGCCGACAGGATCGCGATGCGCTCGCCACGCTCGAAACCACGCGCCAGCAGCGCGCGTGCAACGCCGTCAGCCATGTCATCGAGCGCACGGAAACTGAATTCGCGCGGGGCACCGTCGCCGCCGAGGTCGACGATCGCCACCTTGTCCATGTCGCGACGGTGATCGACCAGGTCGCCGAGGTTGTAGAAGCCGCTCGCGCTGTTCATTGCCATCCGCCGCCCTATTCGACGAACTCGAGTACGGCGTTGAAGGCCGACGCGGCGGCAACGGTGATGCGCGCAGCCGAAAACCGCGCTTTCGGCGGCCCGCCCGCCATGTCATCAGCCCCGGCCAGGCATTCGCGCACCAGTGCAAGCGAAGTGGTCCGCAGCGACAACGCGCCCATGAACGCGGCACGTCCGCCATCATCGCAGGCGCTGGCGCCAAAGCGCTCCGCGTAGCGAAGCGGCGTCATGAATGCGATCGTGAAAGCGCCGAGGACGAGCTCGCTTTCGTCGGCCGAGAAATGCCGTGGCGTCCCGCCGACGATGCCTTGATAACGCGCCGCCTCGCGCGCGGGATCCGCCAGCACGATGACGAACCCCGCCAGTGCGTGCACGCCGTTGCGATGGTGTCGCCATTGCTCACGCCACACCAGGTCCCGGGTCTCGTGCTCGCAGAAATAGACGCGGCCGCCGTGCGCATGGTCGCGCGCGACGCGCACCGTTCTGAACGATGCGCGATGCGCCACGCCGTCCACGGTTACCGGGCGGCTGAACGCCAACGGCGGCTCGACGGGCACGCCGTTCGCGCAGAGTCGCCGATACAGCCGATCGGCGTCGTCCGTGCCGAAGACCAGCCCGTTGAGGCCAACCGGGCTGTCCGCAACCTCCTGGCGAATGCGCTCGGCATCAGGCGCCAGGCCAACGAGTTCGAGATAGTCGGTATCGAACATCATGAGGTGATTGATCGACCCGAGCGAGTGATGGCCGCGTTCGGTCAACGTGAATCCGAACGCGCGAAAGCGCGCGACCGCGGCCTCCATCCGGTAGAGCACATTGATGACCGCATGATCGACGGACGCTGTCATGAACGCGTCGACTCCGGCGCCGAACCGCGGTGGCGCCCGGTCATCATGGCCAGCGCACTGCGTGTCAGGCGCCTGCAACGGCCAGTGGTTGCCTGTCTCATCCCGCTTGGCTTCAGGCCTTGGGCGGCGCGGTGAAATACACACCGCGCCCGCTCGCGACCAGGATAGTGTCCTTGTCGAACACCTGCGCCTCGCTGACCGCGTACTGGCTGCCCCACTTCACGAGCTTGCCATGCGCCGTCAGGTCGCCCGGCATGGCGGCGCGGTGATAGTCGACGCGCATGTCGATGGTCGGAACGCCACGACCCGTCTTCGATACCAGCGCCCAGTCGGCGGTGAGATCGACCAGCGCCGCGAGGATTCCGCCGTGCGTGTATCCGCGATCGGGATTCACCACCCATTCCTCGCGCCACTTCGCCCTGATGCCGATCTCGCCTGCGCCCACGCTCGTGACTTCGATGCCGAGCCACTGGTGAAAGGGACCGCGGGCGATCAAGGATTGCACCTTTTCGATGGTCAGTTCCTGTTCGTTCATTGCTCGCTCTCCGTTCATTGTTGTGGGTCGCCACCGGCACGTGCCGGCGCGATCACGGTGTGACCACGACCTTGCCGAGGACCTCGCGGTCCTGGATCAGGCGCAAGCCGTCGCTCGCCTGCGCGAGCGGCAGCACCTTGTCGATCACCGGCTTGATCCTGCCGCTGTCGATCAGCGCCATCAGCGCCGACAGGTCGTCGTCGTAGAAGCTGTTCGACCCGATCACATTGAGTTCGAAGCTCCAGATGTAACGCAGGTCTTCCTTGGGATCGTGCCCCGCGGTTGCGCCGCACACCAGCAGCTTGCCGCCGCGCTTGAGGCACTTGAGCGAGGGAACCCAGGTATCGCCGCCGGTAAAGTTGACGACCACGTCGACACCGCCGTCGTAGCTGCGCCGTTGCGGCTTGCCGTACTTTTCGATGGCCCACCTGGAAAAATCAACGTTCCTGTAATCGATGACGTGATCGGCGCCCAGGTCTTTCAGCCGCTGCATCTTTTCTGCGCCGCCGGCACAGGCGATCACCTCGGCGCCCATCATCCGGGCCAGCAACACGCAGCCGGTGCCGACACCTCCGCTCGCGCCAAGGACGAGAACGCGATCACCTTCGCGCACGGTGTTGTGCGTGACCAGCATCCGGTGCGCGGTCCCGTAGGCGACCGGCAGCGACGCGGCATCCTCGAAGCTCACACCTGCAGGCATCCGGATCAGCTGCCCGGCGGACACGAGGCAGTACTCGGCCATGCCGCCGTCCAGCATTTCCCCCATCAGTCCCTTCTTCCTGTTCAACGGGTTGACGAGGACGCGATCGCCCTTCTTCCAGTCGTCCACACCGCCGCCCACCTCGTCGATCTCACCTGCCATGTCGAGCCCGATGACGACGGGCAGCGGCACCTTGATTCCCGGCATGCCGCGCACGGTGAAGACATCATGGTAGTTGAATGACGAGGCACGCACGCGGATCACCACGTGCCCATCGGTGACGCTCGGCCGCGGATAGTCGTCGACCACGGCAAGATCGTCGAGCCCGCCATGCTGTTTCAACACCAGTGCCTTCATCGTGCTGCCGTTGCTCATCGCGTTCTCCATGGTTCCAGGATTGTTTGCAGCCCTCGTATAGAATGGAACAAGCTAACGAGGGAGGTGTTCGAGTTTGTCGACAGCGGTGCGAGTCCTGCAGGGCGCATTCGGCCGTGTTGCATTGCTCGACATGGATCGGCCGCTGGTCGTTCACGCCCATCGCCAGTGTCATGTGCTGCTGAAGGCACGCGGCTCCAATACCTTTTTTCATGTACGCGACGGCCTTTATCCGCTGACCGAGCGCACCGCGGTGCTGGTGAATGCCTGGGAGCCGCATTGCTACGCGCACCACGATCCATTGGCGCCGCGCACCGTCATCCTGGCGCTCTACATAGAACCCGAGTGGCTCGCGCAGTCGGAGAAGCCGCTGTCGGCGAGCAGGCACCCGGCCTTCTTTCCGAAGGCCTGCGCGAGCATTACCGATGAAATGCGTACCCTCGCCGACCGGCTCACGATGGCGATGCAGTCCGACAACGACGTCGACCCGGTCGAGACCGAGGAGCTGCTGTTGCGCCTGATGATGGCAGTGATCAAGCAGTTTTCCGATTGGCGCAACCTGAGAGCGATTTCGGAATTCGCATCGTCGCGCAATGGCGACCGACGGATTCGCCGCGCCGTTCACTATTTGCGCGAACACGCGGGCCGGGTGCCGAGCATGGACTTGCTGGTGCGCGAAGCCTGCTTGTCGCGCGCCCAATTCTTCAAGCTGTTTCATCAGCAGACGAACCTGACACCGAGCGTCTACGCGAACGTGATCCGCATGGAAACGGCGCTGCAGAGTCTCGCACGATCGACCGAGACGATGACCGACCTGTCGGTGCGACTCGGTTTCACCGCGTCGGGCCATTTCACCCGTTTTTTCCAGCAGCACATCGGTGTCGCACCCTCCGGGTATCGGCGTGTCGCCAACATCGTCGACAGATCGGTGGCGCGTTCCACACAATGAATCCTGCGTGACCGCCCTGCCGAACGCGGGCGCGTGCCGAGGCGGCTGGGCCGGACCGTGCGCCATCAGACGGCGAGCCGGGAAAGGATCGCATCGCGGTCAGCGGCGGCCGTTGCGGCGCCTTCGAACACGATTCGCCCGCGCGCCATCACATAGCAGCGCGCGCAAACATCGAGCGCACGATGCACCTTCTGTTCCACCAGCAGGATGGCGATGCCGTCCTGCTGCAACTGCGTGATCAACGCGAATATCTCGTCCGCGATGATCGGGGCCAATCCTTCAGTCGGCTCGTCGATCAGCAACAGCTTGGGCTCGCCGACCAGCACCCGCGCCATCGCGAGCATCTGCTGCTCGCCACCGGACAACGTTTTACCCAATTGCCCGCGGCGATCCGACAGTCGCGGAAAACGCGCGTAGACACGTTTCAGCCGATCGAGCATCACACGTCGCGGACGGTCAGGCGCTTGCAGGAAGCCCAGGCGCAGATTCTCGTCGACGGTGAGACTCGGGAAGACGCGGCGATCTTCCGGGACGAGGCCGATTCCGAGACGACAGATGCGATCGGGCGGCAGTCCGCCGCCAATCACATGCCCGGCAAAGCGCACACTGCCCGCCGACGGCGTCAGCCAGCCCGCGACCGTCTTGATCACCGTCGTCTTGCCGACGCCATTGCGCCCGAACAGGCCCACCACCTCTCCCGCGGCCACCGTCATCTCCACGCCCTGCAACACATGGCTCAGGCCGTAGTGCACGTGCACGTCATGCAGTTCAAGCAACGCGTGCCTCACCGAAGTAAGCCGCCTGCACCTGCGGATTCGCCCTGATCGACGCGGGGGATCCCTCGGCGAGTTTCATCCCCTGGTGCATGACCACGATATGGTCGGACAGGTCCATCACGAGATCGACATCGTGCTCGATCAACAGGACGGTCAATTCCCCCGCGAGCGATTTGATCAGCGCCGCCGTCCGCGCGGTCTCGTCGTGCGACATGCCTTGCGTGGGCTCGTCGAGCAGCAGCAGTTTCGGCTCCGTCGCCAGCGCGACCGCGATTTCCAGGCGCCGCTGCTCGCCATGCGACAGATACCCGGCGGCCTCGGTCGCCTTTTGCGCGAGCTCGAAGCGCTCGATAAGCGCTTCCGCCCGGCGCAATGCGCGCGGGCTGTTGCGGGTCGGCATCAATTGGTGCCAACCCGGCTCGATGCGCTGGGTTGCGAGGCACAGGTTCTCGAAGACCGACAACTCGAAGAACAGGTTGGTGATCTGGAACGAGCGCGCGAGTCCCGCATCGAGCAGGCGGTTCGGCGATGCACCGGTAACCACGTTGCCGCGAAACAGCACTTCCCCTCCCTGCGGACGGATTGCCCCGCTGATCAGATTGAACAAAGAGCTCTTGCCTGCACCGTTCGGGCCGATGATCGACGTGATCCGCCCACGCGCGATCTCGAAGCTGATCCGGTTGACCGCCTGCAGTGCACCGAAGCGCACCGAAAGATCGCGCACCGCCAGGATGGGCGTTTCACTCATGGCTGCATGTGCGCGTGGCGCACCGCAAGCCGCCGTGTGAGCTTCGGCTTGAGATAGCCGATCAGGCCCTGCGGAAAGTACATCACCGACAGCATGAACAGGATCCCGATGACGATCAGATGATGTTCGGTGTAGGAGCCGATCATGGATTTCAGGCCGACGATCAAGACGCTGCCGTAGAGCGGCCCGATCAACGTGCCCATACCGCCGATGACCACGGTGATCACCGCGTTGCCGGAGACTTCGAAATACAACAGCTCCGGCGACACGAATCCTCGCAGCATCGGATAGAGGGCACCGGAAACCGCGGCGACGTCGGCCGCCAACACGAATACCAGCACCTTGATCCGGCCAACCGGATACCCGAGAAATGGCATGCGGTTTTCGTTGCTGCGGATCGCCGCCAGCGCGCGCCCTGCCGGCGTATGCGAAAGGTAGGCGCAAAGAAAATAGAGCGCCATGATGAAACCGAGACAGAACAGGAAAAATGCGCCGGCGTTCGCCGCATCGACGTGAAACGCGAGCAGGTCGATCGAGATCACCGGAATGCCGATGATGCCGTCGGAAGCGCCCAGCCGCGGCGTATTGAACACCACTTTTGCCACGACTTGCGCGAGCCCGAAAGTGATAAGCGCGAAATACACGCCGCGTGCGCGAATCGAGATTACAGCCGCAACGAATCCGATGACGGTTCCCACCACGAGCGTCACGCCCATCGCCAGCCAGAACGAGGGCGCCAGGTCCTTCAGGACCAGCGCCGAAACGTAGGCACCGAGACCGAAAAACAGTGCCTGGCCGAGCGACAGCATTCCGGTATAGCCGAGCAGCAGGTCGACGGAAATTGCAAGGCCGCCAAAAATGAGTGCCTCGGTGGCCAGCCTGAAGAAGAACACGTCACCACGCCAGCCGGCAATGGCCGCGAACAGGATGCCGAGCGCGACGAACGCGAGGGCGAACCCGGTGAGCGCATGATCGCCGGACTGTTCGCTGCGCCGGACCACTGCGGCTACTGCACCCGGCTCACGCATTGCCCAGCTTCCCGAACAGTCCTTGCGGGCGCCACATCAGCGTGAGCACCATGACGCCGAACAGCAGTGGCTCGGTCCATACCGGCGAGATGTAAAGGCTTGCAATCGCCTGGATCTCCATCAGTGCGATGCCGGCGATCACCGCGCCCTTGATGCTGCCCATGCCGCCGACGATCACCACGGTAAAGGCGAGCAGGATGAAGTCCTTGCCCATCGTCGGAAACACCGAATAGATCGGTGCAAGCAATACGCCGGCAAGTCCCGCCAACGCAATGCCGAACGCGAACGTTGCCGAGTAGACGCGCTTTACCCGCACGCCGAGCGAGGACGCCATCTCGCGATCGAATGCGGCGGCGCGAACCATCGCGCCGATGCCGGTGCGAAACACGACGATCCAGACCGCGGCGATGATCGCGGTTCCGACCAGCATCACGAACAACCGGTAGTTGGGGAAGGTGATACCGAACACATCGGCGGCGCCACCGATCGGCGTGTCCGCGCGCACGGTATTGGGGCCGAAGATCACGCCGTACGCATCTTCGAGCACGAGACCGAGACCGAACGTCAGCAGCAGCGTCAGGACATGACGATCCTTGCGGGCAAACACGCGCTGGATCAGGAAGCGCTCGACGACATAGCCGGCCGGCAGCATCAACAGGGGCACCACGACCAGGCAAAGCCAGAAACTCAGGCCGGCCGCCATCAGGCTCACACTAAGATAGGCGCCGAGCGCATAGAACTCTCCGTGCGCCATGTTGATGACATCGAGAAGGCCGAAAATAATCGTCAGCCCCAGTGCCATCAGGATCACCGCCACGCCGATGGAAAGCCCGTTGACGATCTGGGGTGCAAATACATATTGGAGCTGGTCGATCAGGCTGCCCAAGTTCGCCCTCTTCGCGGTTCACCACCGGAAAACCCGGCCGCTTCCACGTGTTCACCGCGACACGCGGCATGCCGAGCCCAATGGCCGCGGCATGCCCTGTCGACGCGCGTCAGAATCGCTTGCAGGTATCCGGCCCGATCGCCTTCGTTCCCGCCACCTTGCTGATGATCTTGAACTCGCCACCCGAGAATTTGACCGCGTACATGTCCTGGATCGCCTGGTGGTCGCCGGCGCGCATCTTTTTCATGCCCTGCGGCGTCATCCATTCGAGATCGGCCATTGCGACGCGCAACTTGCCGGCATCGGTGCTGCGCGCCTTTTCCACCGCCGCCTTGTAGAAGTACAGCACGCCATACGAATCGGCGCCGTAGAGGTCCGGTGGTGTCTTGTATGCGCCCTGGAATGCAGCCACGAATTTCCTGTTTTCCGGCGTGTCGATTTCCGGCGAGTACCCCACGCCGGTGACAAAGCCCTCAGCCGCCTTCTTGATTGCGCCCATGTTCTGCGAAGTCACCGTGCCGGAAGCGCCCACCACCTGCAGCCCTTTCAGCAATCCGAATTCGTCGAGTTGCGAAAACAGGCGCACGGTGTCGTTGCCGGCGACCGACGTGTAAAGCACATTCGGGTGCGCTGCGCGGATCTGGCCGAAGAACGGCGAATAGTCCTTGTTGCCGAGCGGGGCGAACACCTCGCCCACCGTCGTCGCACCCTTCTCCTCGGCCGCGGACTTGAACGCAGCAACGGTGCTGCGTCCCATTTCGTAGTCCGGTCCCAGGAAGAAAACGCGCGCCTTGGGCTTGGCCTCGACCAGCCATGCGGCGAGTGCTGCCGATTGCTGTCCCGCCTTCGCGTTGACGCGATAGACGTTGGGCGAGCATTTGTCCCCGGTAATCGAATCGGCGAAAGACACCGTCGTGGCCATCAGCCGGTTGTTGCGCTCGGCCACCTGTCCAACGGCAAGCGTCGCACCGGAGTTGACCGTCCCGGTGAGGAAGTCGACCTTGTCGATCTGGAACAGTTTCTCCGCCTTTTGCGTGGCAACGGCGGGGTTCGCCTCGCCATCCTCGTAGATCAGTTGCAATGGGCGCCCCATCACGCCGCCCGACGCATTGATTTCCTTCGCTGCGAGCTCGAGACCCCATTTCACCTGCTGCGCGATCGGCGCGTAGGTGCCCGAAAGCGGTGTGTCGACACCGATCTTCAGTGGGTTGCCCTGCGCCAGCAGCGACGTGCTGCCGGAAATTGCAACTGCTGCTATCAGGACTCCTACCGCCGATTTGCATTTCATGTTCTCTCCTTTGGCAAACGATTGTTCCGAGGCGGGCCATCCGTCGCGTCGCGGGCCCCGCAAGCGCGACAAACGCTTCGTGGTCCGGCTCAGCTTCCGCGGAACCTGGCCTTGCGCTTTTCCTTGAATGCGCTCACGCCCTCGCGAAAATCGTCGGACGCGCGCAGCCGGCTGTAGCAATGACCTTCCATTTCGATCGCCACCGACAATGGCGAATTCTCGGCTTCGTTGAGCATGCGCTTGGCGGTGCGCTGCGCCAGCGGGGAAAATGCGCGCAGCTCGTCGGCCAGCGCGTCGGTCGCGCGCTCCAGCTCGTCGTCGGCAACGCACTGCACGACGATGCCCCACGCGCAGGCTTCCTGCGCGCCGATGCGGCGCGAGCGCAGCACGATGTCCTTGGTGCGCGCGATGCCAATCATCTTCTGCAGGCGGGCCGAGCCGCCGGAACCCGGGATCTGGCCGAGCTTCTGT
>DATCFA010000041.1:0-8053 GCA_036509805.1 Casimicrobiaceae bacterium | reverse complement strand
GACCGCCTTGCCTGAATTGTCCTTGCCGTCCCAGTCGACGAAATGCACGTCGGCAGTGCCGGGGCCCGCGTCGATCGTGCGCACCACGTTGCCGGCGCCATCCTTGATCGACACCGTCACGTCGTCGGCGCTCGCTGCGAGCGCGTAGCCCAGCTTGCCTGTGCCATCGGTGACCTGTACCCGGTTGCCGCTGACGACAACGTCATGGCCGACGAGGCTCGCCGACTGCATGTACTGGTTGGCGTTGAGCGATGTCGACAGCGCCGTCAGCGTGGCGTTGATCTGGTTGACGCCGGTGACCGTCGACAGCTGCGCGAGCTGCGACGTGATCTGCGAGTTGTCCATCGGGTTGAGCGGGTCCTGGTTCTGCAGCTGCGATACCAACAGCGTCAGGAAGCGCTGCGATGCGGCGTCGAGCGACGTCGGGGCGGTCGTGGCGGCCGGGGCGCTGCTGCCGGCCGCCGGCGCGTTCGCCGTAGGGGCAGACGCGGCCTTTGGCATGATTGCGTTGATGCTCATCGGATTTCCTTCGCGTGCGCGCGGCTACTGGCCGAGCGTCAGGGTTTTCTGCAGCAGCGTCTTCGCGGTGTTCATCACGTCCACGTTGGACTGGTACGAACGCGACGCCGACATCATGTTGACCATTTCGTCGACGACGTTGACGTTGGGCATCTTCACGTAGCCTTGCGCATCCGCCAGCGGATGACCGGGGTTGAACACCGACTTGGCCGGCGACTGGTCCTCGATCACGCCGGTGACGGTGACGCCGGTGACGCCATCCTCGCCCTGCGGCGCGGCGCTGAAGATCACCTGGCGCGCCTTGTAGGCGGTGCCGTCCGGGCTGGCGACGCTGTCGGCGTTGGCCAGGTTGCTGGCGGTGACATTGAGCCGCTGCGACTGCGCGGCAAGCGCTGAACTGGCGACACTGAAGACGTCGAAAAGTGACATGGTCCTAGTCCTGGACGGCGGCGAGCATGGTCTTGATCTGCGCGCCGAGGACGCGCAGCGCGGCCTCGTAGCGCACCGTGTTGTCGGCGAACTGGCCGCGCTCGGCGTCCATGTCGACGCTGTTGCCGTCGAGGCTCGCCTGCGACGGCTCGCGGTAGAGCACTTCCGGCTGCGCCGGCGCCGAACCCAGGTCGGCGGCCGCCTGCGCGCTGCTGAGCGCCTTCGCGAAGTCGAAGTCGACCGCCTTGTAGTTGGGTGTGTCGGCATTCGCGATGTTGGCGGCAAGCAGCGTCTGTCGCTGCGCACGCAGCGTCAGCGCATTGGTCTGGAACTGCATCATCTGGTCGAGTGGGTCGATCATCGCGGTCTCGTCCCCTGTTTGGGTTGATCCGATTATCGGCAGCCGGCAGCGCTCCGATCGTCCGAAAAGCGGCGGGTTTCCCGCGCACTTCAGCGCTTCGGCCTTGCGCGCGCGAGGCTAGGATCGGTGCACGGTCGGCAGCGGGGCCGGCGTGCCACAGCGAGGAGCAAACCGATGGAAGCTGCAACGAGCGTTGTGCCGGTGAACGGTGTCACTCATCCGCGGGTGCGGACGCTGCGGCGGCGGCTCATCGGGGCGGTGCTGGCGGTTGCCGCCGGCTGGATGTGCGCGGCGGCGGCAACGCCGCCAGCGGCGCCGCTGGCCGACGAACTGCGGCAGTTCGCCGACCGCACCGTTGCCGGCAGCGCCGGCGACATGGAAATCACCGTCGGCGAGGTCGATCCCCGCCTCAAGCTCGCGCCTTGCGCGCGCTACGAGCCGTTCGTGCCACCGGGTGCCCGGCTGTGGGGTCGCTCGACACTCGGCGTGCGCTGTGTCGAAGGCGCCGACTGGACCGTCTATGTGCCCATCCAGGTGCGCGTCTACGCGGCGGCACTGGTGGCCGCGCGCCCGCTCGCGCGCAACCAGCCCCTGTCGGCCGACGACGTGAGAGTCGAGCGCGTCGAGCTCACCGCCAACAGCAATTCGGTGCTGACGCCCAACGACGAATATGCGGGCGGCCGCCTGACGCGCTCGGTCGCCCCCGGCGAACCGATCACCCGCGCATTGCTGCGCGCGCCCGCGGTCGTGCAGCCGGGCGACGCCGTGCGCGTCATTGTCGGCGGTCCCGGTTTCAGGATCGCCGCCGACGGCAAGGCGCTGACGATGGGCGCGGATGGCCAGAGCGTGCAGGTCGCGCTGGCCGGTGGGCACTTCGTCACGGGTGTGGCTCGCCCCGGACGGGTGATCGAGGTAAAGTGAACGCCCCGCAACCCGGCCCCGGCTACAGTTTCCCCGACCGCTGCCGATAAGGACGTTGAGGCCCCGGCAATGGCCGTGGCGCCCGTCCTTCGACACCGCATCGCGGAGCAATCATGAAGATCACGCCCTCATCCACCGGTAGCCGCAGCGAGGCCACGAGCCAAGCCGCGCCGGCCGGCGACCGCAAGACCGCTGCCGCGACACCGGCCGCAGGCGGCGCCGCGGAGCAGGACACGATCAGCCTTTCGCCGCTGTCGACCGAACTCGCGGCGCTGGAGGCGAGCCTTGCCGCCAACGGCGATTTCGATGCGTCGAAGGTCGACGCAATCAAGCAGGCGATCCTCGACGGCAAGCTCGATGTCAATTCGGCGGCGATCGCCGACAAAATGCTCGCGGCCGCCGCCGCATGGCTCAACAAGAAGGACACATGAACGAACTGCCGACGAACCCGGACGCGCTGGTGGCTGCCGAAAACGACGGCTACGCGCTGCTGATCGCGCTGTTGCACGACGAGACGCGTGCGCTGTGTGCCGGCGATGTCGGTGTGCTCGAGCGCCAGGCCGGCGAAAAGCTCGCGCAGGTGCGCTCGCTCGAGCGGCTGTTCGCCGAGCGCCAGCGCCTCGCCGGTCGACGGCCCCCGGGCGCGACACCCGCCAACGCAGCGGCGCTGCGGCTGCTGCACGAGCGCGCCGCCGAGGCCAAGCGCATCAACGCGCTCAATGGCCGCCTGATCGACCGTCACCAGCAGTACGCGTCACGCTCGCTCGCCGCATTGCGCAATGCCGCCGGATTCCCGTCGCTGTATGGCGCCGACGGCCAGTCGTCGCAGCTCGCAAGCCCCGCGCGCCGCGCGTCTGCCTGACGCGATTCCACGCGCGGCCGTCGCGCCCGCCAGTGCGGCAGCACAGACGCGTCCCGCACAAGCCCGTCGTCGTCGCCCCCGCCCCACCTGACGGTCAGCGCGGCCGCTCGTTGAGCTGCAGCCAGTAGCGAACCAGCGCGGACAGCGTGCTGATCAGCTCCGCATATTCGACCGGTTTGACGATGTAGCTGTTGGCGCCTACCGCGTAGCTTTCCTCGATGTCGCGGTGCTCGCGCGATGACGTGAGCACGACCACCGGCTGCAGCCGTGTGCGCATGTCGCCCTTGATCCTGCGCAGCACCTCGTGGCCGTCGACGCGCGGGATCTTCAGGTCGAGCAGCACCACGCGCGGCAGCGTCGATCCGGCGCGCGACGTGAAGCTGCCGGTGGCGAACATGAAGTCGAGCGCGACCACGCCATTGTCGACGTGCGCGACGTTGAGCGCGACATTCGCCTTGCGCAGCGCGCGCAGCGTGAATTCGGCGTCGTCGGGATTGTCCTCGACGAGCAGGACATCGACGGTGTCGGCGGCGGCGCTCATCAGGACAGCGCGCGCAGCGGCGCAGCGGCCGCCGCTTTCGGCAGCGTGAAGTGAAACGTCGTGCCCTCGCCCGGCCACGATTCGGCGCGCACGCGGCCGCCGTGGCGCTCGACGATCCGTCGCACGATCGCAAGCCCGACGCCCACGCCGGGAAAAGTGTCGCTCGCATGCAGCCGGCTGAACACGTTGAACAGCGTGTTCGCATAGGCCATGTCGAAGCCGACGCCGTTGTCCATCACATGGTAGGTGATCTCGCCGTCGCCCGACGTTGCGCTGATGCTGACGCGCGGCGCCGCCTGTCGCGACGAAAACTTGAACGCGTTCGACAGCAGGTTGATCCACGACTGGCGCAGCATCGCCGCGTCGCCCTTGACCACCGGCAGCGTGTCGATGACGACTTGCGGCGAGCGGCTGCCGAACTCCTCGCGCAGGTCGGTGATGACGCCGCGCGCGAGCGCGTCCATGTCGACGTCGTCGCGCGAAGATTCGGCGCGCGCGAGGCGCGAGAACTCGAGCAGTCCATCGATGAGCTGCCCCATCCGCGCCGCGTTGCGCTCGATCTTGCCGAGCAGCGTCGTGCCGTCATCGCTCAGGCGCGCCGATTCCTCCTCGCGCATGATCGCCGCGAAGCCGTTGATCGCACGCAGCGGCGCGCGCAGGTCGTGCGAAATCGTGTACGAGAACGCATGCAGCTCGTCGATCGTGCGCGTCAGTTCCTCGGTGCGCTCGGCAATGTGCTCCTCGAGCTCGTCGTGCAGTCGGCGCAGCAGCGTCTCGCTGTAGCGCAGCGCCTGCTCGGTGCGCTGGCGTTCCTGGATTTCCTGCTCGAGCTGGACGTTCGAGCGCGCCAGTTCGTTGGTGCGCTCGGCCACGCGCTGCTCGAGCGACACCTTCGCCTCGGTGGCCACGTGTTCCGCATCGCGGCGCCGCGCGTTCTCCTGCTTGAGGAACGCGTTGACGTCCTTCAGCGACTGCGTGCTGGGCAGCGCCAGCGCACGCGGCATCATCGGCCAGATGGCGATGGCGCAGGCGACTCCGGCCACGGCCGTGACGACCTTGACGGCGTCCTCCAGCCGGTATTGCGGCAGGAACGTGGTGACGATGTCCATCACGTGCGTGAGGCCGGCGGCGACGATGAATGCGCCGAGCAGCCAGAACATCGGCCGCAAGGTCAGGTCGGGGCGGCGGCGCGCGAAGTAGACCATCGCCGCAGGAAGCACGAAATACGAGGTGGCGATCGCCGCATCGGCGACGATCGGGATCCATTGCGCGCTCGACTGGACGGATACGGGACTCATGCGCCTGCACGGGATCGATGGCGATGCGGCGAGCATAGCTCAAGTACCCCCGGAAGCGCGTACAGGCGTGCGCGTGTCGGCCATCGCGGCGGCTGGCAGCAACGCTGCGCTGGAGATTGTTGCCGCGGGTGACGCTGCACCGTTCGCCATCGCGGCGTCGCTGGGCGCGGCGATCGTTTCATCGCGTGCCGGCGGATTGGCGTCGGCACCGTCCGGCTGGTCGGCGAGGATCAGCAGCGTCACGCGGCGGTTGTGTTGCCGCCCGTCCGCGGTGTCGTTGCTGGCGATCGGCTTGTTGTCGGCAAAACCGACTGCGCGCAGCCGCGCCGGTGCCACGCCGTTGGCCGCGAACAGGCGCACCACCGAGCTTGCGCGCGCGCCCGACAATTCCCAGTTCGACGGATACAACGGCGTGTTGATCGGCAGGTTGTCGGTGTGCCCCTCGATGTGGATGACGTTGTCGATGCCGGCGAGCGTATGCGCGACGTTCGTCAGGCTGCCGATGACCTCGGGCTGGATCGTCGCCTGCGCGGGCGCGAACAGCACGCTGGCGTTGATCTCGACGGCGAGCCCGTGCGGGAGCTGCGTCAGCTTGACCTGCCCCGCCTGCATCAGCGCACGCAGTGCATCGGTGATCTGCGCGGCGATGCCCAGCAGCTTCTGCTCCTGGTGGTAACGCAGCGTGTCCGCAGGGCGCGGGTTGCGGCGCGTCGGCGCCTGCGTCGTGCGGTTGATCGGCGCAAGCCCGGTCGACTGCGCCGTCACCACGCGATCGTGGCGAAACGCCTGCACCAGCGAGTCGGACAGTACCTTGTACTTGCTTTCGGACAGCGTCGAGATCGCGTACATCACGACAAAGAACGAGAACAGCAGCGTGATGAAGTCGGCGTACGAGACCAGCCAGCGCTCGTGATTCTCGTGCTCCTCGACGTGGACGCGGCGTGCCATGGCGTCCCCGTCAGGCGAGATAGCCTTCGAGACGCGCGCCGATCAGCTTCGGATTCTCGCCGTTGGCGATGCCCAGCAGGCCGTCGAGGATCAGGTCGCGATGGCGCACTTCGGCGGTAATCACCGTCTTGAGCTTGTGCGCCACAGGGAGGAACAGCAGGTTGGCGGCGCCGACGCCGTAGATCGTCGCGACGAAGGCCACGGCGATACCACTGCCCAGCTTCGTGGGGTCGGCCAGGTTTTCCATCACGTGGATGAGGCCGAGCACTGCACCCAGGATGCCGATCGTCGGCGCGTAGCCGCCCGCGGCTTCCCAGATCTTCGCGCCGGCGCGGTGCCGCTCGGCGTAGGCGTCGATCTCGACCTCCATCGCTTCGCGGATGCGCTCCGGCTCGAAGCCGTCGACCAGCATCTGCAAGCCATTGCGGATGAAGCCCGCAGGCAGTGTCTGCAGCTGGTTCTCGAGCGCCAGCATGCCTTCCTTGCGTGCGATTTCGGCCCAGCGGGTGACTTCGGCAATCGCCTCGGCATCGTCGTGCCGCGGCGGCATGACGATCCAGCGCACCAGCGCGAGGCCATGGCGGAACGTGCGCGCAGGCGTCTGCAGCATCACCGCGCCCAGCGTGCCGCCGATGACGATGAAAAACGCCGCGAGCTGCAGCATCGAGCCGATGCTGCCGCCCTCGAGCCATTGGCCACCGATGATCGCGAACGCAGCGACCAGCAGGCCGAGTATGCTGAGGATGTCCATGCCGGAAAAGCCTTGGGGTTCCCACGCATATCGGCAGCCGGGACCGTTTTGCGCAGGGTGGGCCGGGGTCGCCGGCAATCGGCGGACGCCTTACCAGTCCTTCATCCGGCTGCGCAGCCGTGCGACCGCCTGTCCATGCAACTGGCACACGCGGGATTCGGAAACTTCCAGCACCACCGCGATTTCCTTGAAATTGAGCTCCTGCTCGTAGTAGAGCGACAGCAGCAGCTTTTCGCGTTCCGGCAGCACGTCGATGCTGCGCACCAGCGCTTCGCGAAACTGCCGGTCCTCCAGTCTCGCGCTTGGATTGTCGCGATTGTCGGGTACATGGCGCGCGAGGTAATCATCGTCGTCCGCGCGCGCGAGGTCGTCGAACAGCACGAGCTCCATGCCGCGCGCACCGGAAAGCTGCGACTGGTAGTCGGACAGCGAGACACCCAGCTCGCGCGCGATTTCGTCCTCGGTAGGCGCGCGCGAATGGCGCTGCTCGAGGCGCGCGATGGCCTTCTCGATCTGGCGCAGCGTCTTGCGCACGCTGCGCGGCATCCAGTCGTTCTGCCGCAGTTCGTCGAGCATCGCGCCCTTGATGCGCTGCGACGCGAACGTCTCGAACTGCGTGCCGTGGCCCTCCTCGTAGCGCGCGGCGGCGTCCATCAAGCCGATCATTCCGGCCTGGATGATGTCATCGAGCTCGACGCTCGCCGGCAGGCGTGCGGCCAGATGGTGCGCGAGCCGGCGCACCAGCGGTGCGAATTCGCGGATGCGATCGGTGGGCGCGGCGGTGGCGTACATCAAGCGGCGATTTGCGCAGAATGCTCGCGCGCTGCGGTCAGCGAGGCACCGATGCGTTCGCGCAATTGCATAACGGCCGATCCTGCCACGACCTTGCCGCGCGTGTCCATCGGCAGCGCGCCGCCGTAGTCGAGCTCGACACCCAAGAAGCGTCTCGCGGTGGCCGCGAGGCTGTCGAACAGCGCGCGCGCCTCGGCATCGTTGCGCACGCTGGTGACGATGACGCCGAAACGCCGGCGCCCCTGCGCCTGCACGAGCGCCTTGATGTGCGCATACACCTGCGTGACCGAGGTGCGCGTGGGCGAAAGCGTGAACAGCGGATCGTCGCAGCCCTCGATCGACGGCGGCAGGCCGTGTACCAGCCACAGGTCGAACGCCGGAAGCGCAGTGCCGAGCGCCGCGGCAACGCCTTCGCGCCAGTCCCTTTGATCCGCCGCCAAGAGGTCGAGCCCGCGCGCCGCGGGCAGCAGTTGCAGGTTGTCGCCGAGCGGAATCAGCACGTCGCCGATCGCAAGGTCACCTTCGAGCACGTGCCACAGCTCATGGCGCGCGCGCTTGCCGGCGCATGCCGCGAGGGCTCCGCGGCTGCGATCGAGCAGCAGCACGTGTTCGCCGGCGGCGGCGAACGCCT
>DATCFA010000040.1:0-3666 GCA_036509805.1 Casimicrobiaceae bacterium | reverse complement strand
TTTTCGAGCGGCGTTCCGAAAGAGAACGAGATCGAACTCCGAACGTCGCACCTGGTAGGCCGACGGCATCGACTTGTCCCATGCGTTTGCAAATTGGAATGTTTGACGATGATCGTGCCACGGCGAGACGAATTCCGCGCCGTACTTGTCAATGCCGATTGCCCGGATTTCGTCGGCCACCCCAAGCCTTTTGAACAACGGAAGATTTGCGGGCAACAGCGATTCGCCGATGTGAAAGCGCGGAAATCGCTCGCGCTCGAACACTGCGACGCGATATCCCTTTTTCGCGAGCAGCGTCGCGAAGGTCGACCCCGCGGGACCGCCGCCGCAGACAACGGCATCGACAGATTCGGGTATCGGCAGCGAAGAAGAGGACATGTTCGATTTGGCGCGGCGAGCAGCTTTCGTCGTGTGGCCGATATTAGCGCGTCCGGCAGTGCTGCAACAGGAGGCAGCTTTGGCCGGGAGGACGCCGCGGTTGCTAGCGGAGGTGCAGCCCGGCTGCGAGGACGTCGAAAAACACGCAATACAGCGCAATCGGCAGCGGAAGCCCGATCAGCGTCCCGATGAAGTAGCGCCGAAAGCCGATACCCGACATCGCGAGCGCGTAATTCAATGCGGGCGCCGTCTGGAAAAGCGTTCGCAGCAGCGCGACGCTGGCGACCGGATGCGTGTCGAGTCCGGCCAGCAGCCGCACGGCAACACGATTCCTGAGCATACGCAGTGCGTCGCCGCCGACGGCGCGGATCGTCACGAATGTGAATGCGCACGATGTGATCGCGGCAACATAGGTAATCGCGCCGCCCCACACGCGGCCCAGCGTGATCACTGCGGCGGCGAGAAACACCCACCCCGGAACCTGCAGCAGGTTACCGAGCGAAAAAAGCAGCACGAAGAGGATCAGTCCGCCGACGCGATATTGCAGGATGAGACGCCGCAGGAACGCGAAGTCGAAATGATCGCGCAGGCCGGAGGCTTCGAAAACGATCAGCAGCACGCCGACGAAGAGCGCGACACCCAGCAGCCGCCGGTATCGCCAGACGCCGGCGATGACGCCTGACTCCTGCAACGTGCGGGAAGTCAGGAGCGCTCCACTACGATCAATACGGATTTGCACACCGGCGATTCCACCAGCTTGCTCCCCATTCTGCAACGCTGCAGCGTTGCCGCGGTACCATGTTAGCCGCGTTCGGTCGATTCCGGGAATGGCTGGCGCAGTCCGCGGGTCAAAATCGTGGTTATCGCCAGGATATTCCAGCAAGCCCATCAGACGCCGGACAAGACGGCCGCCGTCTACAACGGCGTCACCTGCAGCTACGCACGCTTCGCGCAGCGCGTGGAAGCCTGCCGCCGGTATCTCGCACGGCAGGAGCTGCGCCCGCGGTCAGTAGCGGTCATCGACATCCCGCACAGGCTCGACGCATGGATCGTGGGGTTCGCGCTTCGCGACCTGGGCCACACGACGCTTGCAGTGCCGGACGCCGAAACCCTGGACGCTCTTCGCTTGCGCGACGTGGGCTGTGTCGTCAGAACGGCGGATGACGAGCGGCCGCCGAGCAACTCGTCTTCTTCGCCACGCTCGATCCGCGTGCCTGCCGCGACGCACGACGCGGCTGACGGCGTTGCGGTTCCCGCGTATCGCGAAGCTGCGGCACCCGCGGGCGGCCACATCATGATGACGTCGGGCACCACCGGCGTCTACAAGATGGTCGTCCGCGACGCGGCAATGGAAGCGCGCGCGCTTCCATTGCACGCACGGATCAACGAAATCTCCGGACAGTCGATCGTTTACATCGCCAACTTCGGCCTGTGGACGGCCGGCGGCTACCGCTGGCCGCTCATCACATGGAGCGAAGGCGGAACCGTCATCATGCACGCGCAGCCCGACGTGCACGCACCGCTTGTGCGACACGACATGACGCACATTTTCGCAACGCCGGGCACGCTGGCGCATCTGCTGCGCGCGCCCGCCGGCGCGCTGCGCCGCAATGATTCAACCCAACTCATGGTGACCGGCGGAGCGTTGCCTTTAAGCCTGCTGGAGAACGCAAGGCGCCGTGTCACGCGGCGCGTGTATGCCGTTCTCGCCTCCACCGAAGCGCTGACCGTTGCGGTGACGCCACTCGTCGGGCCCGACGACCTCATCTGGCATCGCATTCATCCGTCGCGCGAAGTGCAGGTGGTCGACGAAGCGGGCAATGTCCTCGGCCCGGGGAGCGAGGGATCGGTGCGCATTCGCATCATCGACGGCCTCGCCGGCTATCGGGACGACGATGCGGCGACACGTATGTTCTTCCGCGACGGATATTTCCATCCGGGTGACATCGGCGTCCTCGGCGATGACGGCCGCTTGTCGTTGCGCGGGCGCGCATCCGACGTGATCAACATTTTGGGTGACAAGATCGCGACCGGGACGATCGAGCAGGTGTTGCAGGATGAACTCGGCGCCACCGGTGTCTGCATCCTGTCCATCGGAAATGCCGGAACTGCCGACGAAATCTACATCGTGATCGAGGTCCGCCGCCCGCTGCAGCCGGAGGTCGTCAAATCGGCCGCCAACCCCGCGCTCGGGTTGTTGAAGCGCATTCCGGTGCACGCGTTGCTCGTCGAAAAGCTTCCGCGCAACGCGACGGGCAAGATCGACCGCCGGTTGCTGAGGCAGCAGCTCGCCGACGCTCTTGACGCAAATTCCGGCCAGCGCTCGACACGCCTCGCGTGAGCGCGACGCGGACTTCGACGCGCAGCGAGCCCGGTCACGGCAACCGAGGCTTCGCGAGGTCGGCGCGAAAGAATTCGTTGAGTTCCTGGCCCGGCGCGGCGTCCGCAAATGCGTCGAAGCGGCCATGCTCGGCAATGGATCGCGCGGCACGCATGAATCCGCCCCACGCCGAACGCGCAAGCGCGCCGCCGACGCTGACGCGGCGCACGCCGAGCGCCGCGATGTCCTGCAACGTGAATTCGCTGGGCGATCCGACCAGCAGGTTGACGGGCTTGGGCGCGACGGCGGCGACCACCGCCTCGATCTGCGCACGCGTGCGGATGCCCGGCGCGTAAAGGCAGTCGGCACCGGCGGCCGCATACGCTTTGAGCCGTGCAATGGTGTCGTCCAGGTCCGCACGCCCGACGAAAAAGTTTTCGGCGCGCCCCACCAGCAGCGTGTCGCCGCCCGCCTTGTCGATGGCTTCGCGCGCTGCACGCAGCCGTGCCACCGCGACATCGACATCATGCAACGGATGCGCGGCGTCGCCCGTCGCATCTTCGATCGACAGCCCCGCCACACCCGTTTCGATGGCCAGACGCACGCTTTCGGCCACGCCTTGCGGATCGGATGCGAAGCCGCTCTCGAAATCGGCGTTCACCGGCAGGTCGGCGGCGGCGACGATATCGCGTAAATGCTCGAGCACCGCCTCGCGCGAGAGGCCGCCATCGGAACGTCCGCGCGACCACGCGAAGCCCGAGCTCGTCGTGGCCAGCGCCTTGAAGCCGAGACCTTGCAGGAAGCGTGCGCTGCCCGCGTCCCAGGGATTCGGAATGACGAAGCAGCCGGACTGGTGCAACTGCCGGAATGCGCGCCGCTTGGCGGCGATGTTCGAAGGGGAATGGGTCATGAGGCTCTCAGAGTGGTGCGTCGAGCGGCGCGCTTTTCGAGACCAGGGAAAATATCCG
>DATCFA010000039.1:0-2023 GCA_036509805.1 Casimicrobiaceae bacterium | reverse complement strand
GGCGCGGTCCTTGATCTCGATGGTGTTGTCCGCATGCCATACGCCCAAGTCGCCCGAGTGGTACCAGCCATTGCGAAACGCCGCCTGCGTGGCGCGCGGATTCTTGAGGTAGCCCTTCATGATCGTGTTGCCGCGCAGCATCACTTCGCCCATCGCGACGCCGTCGCGCGGCAGCGGCGCGTCGGATTGCGGGTCGCCGACCTGCGCCGCCTCGAGCGTCGCCAGCGGCACGCCCTGGCGCGCCATCAAGCGTGCGCGATCGGCGGCGTCCATCGACGACCATTGCGCCTGCCACGCGCAGATGGTTGCGGGACCGTACGATTCTGTGAGCCCGTACATGTGCGTGACGCGAAAGCCCATCCGCTCCATCGCCGCGATGACCGGCGACGGCGGCGCCGCACCGCCGGTGATCACGTCGACCGGCTGATCGAAATGCCGATTCGCAGCGTCCGGCGCGTGCACCAGCATGTTGAGCACGATCGGCGCGCCGCACAGGTGCGTGACGCCGAGGTCGCGAATCGCCGCGAACACCGCGGCGGGCTCGACCTTGCGCAGGCAGACGTGCGTCGCACCGGCGGCAGTCACCGCCCAGGTGAACGTCCAGCCGTTGCAATGGAACATCGGCAGCGTCCACAGGTAGACGCTGTCGGCGGCGAGCTTGACGGTCAGCGCGTTGCCGAGCGCATTGAGATAGGCGCCGCGGTGGTGATAGACGACGCCCTTCGGGTCGCCGGTGGTGCCTGACGTATACAGCAGCGCGAGCGAGTCCCATTCGTCGAGCGGACCCGGCCATGCAAACGCAGGATCGCCGCCGGCGAGCAGGTCCTCGTAACGCAGCGTGCCGACCGGCGCAGCGTCCGGCCCCAGCGGATCCGCGATATCGATGACCAGCACGTCGCGCGCAAGCTCCGCCAGCGCTGCGCGCGCGACGTCGGCGAATTCGGCATCGACCAGCAGCACCTTCGCCTCGCCGTGCGCGAGGCAGAAGGCGATCCCGCGTGCATCGAGCCGGTAATTGAGCGCGTTGAGCACCGCACCCAGTGCCGGCACCGCGTAGTGCGCCTCGAGCATCGCCGGAATATTGGGTGCGAGCACGGCAACCGTGTCGCCGCGGCCGACGCCGCGCGCGGCCAGCGCCGACGCGAGACGCCGGCAGCGCATTTCGAACTCGCGCCAGGTATGCGCGAGGGAACCATGGCGGACGGCGATCCGCGTGGGCCACGTGGCGGCGCTGCGCACGAGGAACGAAACCGGCGTCAGCGGCACGTAGTTGGCGGCGTTGCGGCCGAGGCCGGCGACGAATGGATGGTCGTCCGCCAATGGCGGCCCGGACTTCACCTAGCGCCTCCATCCGGCGGCGTGCCGGCGCCGTCGCCGAGCGCACGTTGCATCATCACGACATCGAGCCAGCGGCCGAACTTGCGGCCGACGTTGGCGAGCGTGCCGATCGGCGTGAATCCCGCGGCGCGGTGGACATTCACCGAAGCGAGATTGCGCGCGTCGCCGATCACTGCGATCATCTGGCGGTCGCCGCGGCGCGTGCTCGCGTCGATCAGCGCATCGAGCAGCCGCCGCCCGACACCTTGGCCGAGCGCGTCCGGCGCGACGTAGATCGAGTCCTCGCAGGTGTAGCGATATGCGGGCCGCGGGCGGTACGGTCCGGCGTACGCGTAACCGACGATGCTGGCGTCACGCTCGGCGACGATCCACGGATGGCCGTCGGCGTCGATCGCGCGCATCCGCGCCGCCATTTCGTCGACGGCAGGCGGCGTCAGCTCGAACGTCGCCGTGCCGTGCAGCACGTGCGCCGCATAGATCGCCGCGATCGCCGACGCATCTTCGATCGTCGCAACCCTCAATTGCGTCGCCGGCAGTGGCGTCGGCCGCCGCGGTGCCGGCGGCAATTGCGTCCCCGGCGAAGGCGGCAGCGGTGCGCTCACCGGTTGTTCTGCCGCAGCGCGCGCTGCTGCTCGCGCACCGCTTCGCGCTCGCGGACCGTCGCACGCTTGTCGTGCTGCTTCTT
>DATCFA010000038.1:0-5534 GCA_036509805.1 Casimicrobiaceae bacterium | reverse complement strand
GTGATGTGCGCGCCCAGATGCACGCTGCGCGTCTTCTTGTGAGCGATCACGCGCGCACGGAATGCCTCGCGCGCGCTCGCATACGCTTCGAGCGTCATCAGCGACTCGCGGGTGATCTTCGCCATACTTCAGCCCTCGATTCCATAGGCGATCCGCATCAGCGTCAGCGGATGTTCGGCGCGCGGCGCAGTTTCCCCTTCGAGTGTACCGATGCCCTGCGCGATCCTGCGTCCCGCAATCGGGCAGTCGGAGCTCACGTGGTCGGGCGCCTCCTCGGCCATCCGCCGGAACACCGGCTTGCCGATCTTCATCGACACGTCGAAGAACTCGCGCTTGACGCCCCATGTGCCGTCATGTCCGGCGCAGCGCTCGACGGTGTTGAGCGTCGTGCCGGGAATCCATTCGAGCGCCTCGCGCGTCTTCTGGCCGACGTTCTGCACGCGCGAATGGCACGGGATGTGGTAGCTCACGTTGCCGAGCGGCACGCCGAAATCGCGCTTCAGGAGGCCGTCCTTGTCGCGCGCCACCATGTACTCGAAGGGGTCGAACATCGCGTCTGCGACGTGTGCCACGTCCTCGTCGTCGGGAAACAGCAGCGGCAATTCCTGCTTGAACATCAACGTGCACGACGGCACCGGGGTCATCAGCGCGTAGCCTTCGCGCGCGTAGCGCGCGAGCACCGGAATGTTCGCGTCCTTGAGCTTCTCCACGGCCGCCAAATCGCCGAGCTCGAGCTTGGGCATTCCGCAACACGCCTCCTGCTCGACCAGCGAATACGCGATCTCGTTGTGCTCGAGGATGCGCGTCAGGTCGTGGCCGATGCCGGGCTCGTTGTAATTGACGTAGCAGGTGGCGAAGATCGCGACGCGTCCGGGCGTGCGCGCGCCGTTCCTCACCGGCCACGCAAGCGACTTTTGCACATGCTCGCGAAAACGCGCCGCTGAATACGGCGGCAATTCGGCTCCCGCCGCCACGCCCAGTGTCTTGTCCATCAGCGTGCGGATCGCGGGCGTGCGATTCGCCCAGTTGACGACTTCGACGACCACCGGAATCGATGCCAGCTTGCCCACGCGGTCGGTCGCCGTCAGCACGCGGTCGCGCAGACCGGTCTCGCCGTCCGCGAACTTGATCGCCTTGCCGCGCAGCATCAGGTGCGGGAAGTCGACGTTCCACGGATGCGGCGGCACGTACGGGCACTTGGTCATGTAGCAGACGTCGCACAGGTAACACTGGTCGACGACCTTGCCGAAGTCCTTCCTGTCGACGCCATCCAGCTCGCCGCTCTCGCCTTCGTCGATCAGGTCGAACAGCGTCGGGAACGCGCCGCACAGGCTGACACAACGGCGGCAGCCATGGCAGATCTCGAAAATGCGCGCCGCTTCCTGGTCGAACGACGCCTGCGCGTAGAAATCCGGATTGCGCCAGTCGAGCGGATGGCGGGTGGGCGCTTCGAGATTGCCTTCGCGGGTCATTGGCAGGGTCAGGAATCGGGAGTCGGAGGTCGCGAATCTCGCGCGTGAACGCCAGGGCCGAGTTGGGACGATGCTCCTTCTCCCGCCTGCGGGAGAAGGCCGGAATGAGGGTGTGCGTCAGCGAAACCCGCCCTCACCCTAACCCTCTCCCGCAAGCGGGAGAGGAGATACTCCGGCGCGATGCAATCGCCGGTGCTGATGGCGCGATTGGCGGCAGCGCGAAAACAAGCGCGATCAGTCCGCCAGCGCGTCGAGTGCCTTCTGGAAGCGATTGGCGTGCGAGCGCTCGGCTTTCGCCAGCGTCTCGAACCAGTCGGCGATTTCCTCGAACTGCTCGTCGCGCGCCGACTTGGCCATGCCGGGGTACATGTCGGTATATTCGTGCGTTTCGCCGGCAACCGCGGCCTTGAGGTTCAATCGCGACGAACCGATCGGCAGGTCGGTGGCGGGATCGCCCACTTGCGCGAGATAGTCGAGGTGGCCGTGCGCGTGCCCGGTCTCGCCTTCGGCGGTCGAGCGGAACAGCGCAGCGACATCGTTCTGTCCTTCGACGTCGGCCTTGCTTGCAAAGTAGAGATAACGGCGGTTCGCCTGCGATTCGCCGGCGAACGCGTATTTGAGGTTGTCGTGCGTTTTCGTGCCCTTGAGCGCTTTCATGCGGTCTCCTTTGGATGAAGCGGCCCGTCTTGACGCGGGTCGCGGGAACGTTTGCCTGGCGCGCGCCCGGCTAGCGTCATTGTGCCGGTTGCCGCGCCCGGGGGCCAATTGATTCTGCCAATGAGGGCGATAAACGCTCGCTGCGCCGTCGCGCACCGTCAATCGATGAGCGCGTACGCCGGCAGCGTCAGGAATTCGGCGAAGTTATCGTCGCCGACAAGTTCCGCCAGCATCGTCGCCGCTTCGTCATAGCGTCCGGCGGTGAAATCGTCGCCGAGCAGCGCACGGATGGCCTGCATTTCCTGCGGAATGATCGCCGTGACCATGTCCTTCGTGACCTTGCGGCCGTCGTCGAGCGTGCCCTTCGGCGAGCGTATCCACTGCCACAGTTGCGAGCGCGAGATCTCCGCGGTGGCGGCATCCTCCATCAGGTTGAAAATCGGCACCGCGCCTTGCCCTGCGAGCCACGTGCCGATGTACTGGATCGCGACGCTGATGTTGAGCCGCACGCCGGCTTCGGTGATCGGCGCCTCCGGCGCGAAGCGCAGCAGGTCTTCGGCGCCGACCCGCACATCGTCGCGCGGCGCGCTGGCGATCTGGTTGGGCAGAGGCATCAGGCGGTCGAACGCCTCCTTTGCCACGGCCACCAGCGCCGGGTGCGCGACCCAGGTGCCGTCGTGACCGTAGCGCGCTTCGCGCTCCTTGTCCGCCTTCACCTTCGCGAACGCGGCGGCATTCGCGGCCTCGTCGTTCTTTACCGGGATTTGCGCCGCCATGCCTCCCATCGCGTGCGTGCGGCGACGGTGACAGGTCTTGATCAGCAGCTCCGCATAGCTTTTCATGAAATGCGTCGTCATCGTGATCAGTGCGCGGTCGGCGAGGCAGAAATCGCGGTTGACGCGGAATTTCTTGATGCAACTGAAGATGTAATCCCAGCGGCCCGCGTTGAGGCCCGCCGAATGCTCGCGCAATTCGTACAGGATCTCGTCCATCTCGAACGCGGCGCCGATCGTCTCCACCAGCACCGTCGCCTTGATCGTCCCGCGCGGCAGGCCGAGCGCGTCCTGCGCCATCACGAAGATGTCGTTCCACAGCCGCGCCTCGAGATGGCCCTCGAGCTTCGGCAGGTAGAAGTACGCACCGCTGCCGCGCGCGCGCAGCTCCTTCGCGTTGTGGAAGCAATACAGCGCGAAGTCGAACAGCGCGCCGCTCGCGAGGCGGCCGTCCACCACGACGTGCTTTTCGTCGAGATGCCAGCCACGCGGGCGCACGAACAGCGTTGCCGTCGTGTCGGCAAGCCGGTATGCCTTGCCGTCGGGCGACGTCCACTCGATCCGGCGATGAATGGCGTCGCGCAGGTTCACCTGTCCCTGCAGGTTGTTGTCCCAGGTCGGCGTGTTGGCGTCCTCGAAGTCGGCCATGAACACATTCGCGCCCGAATTGAGCGCGTTGATCACCATCTTGCGGTCGACGGGCCCGGTGATCTCGACGCGCCGGTCGACGATGTCGGCGGACACGCCTGCGCAGGTCCAGTTGCCTTCGCGCACAGCACGCGTTTCGGCGAGGAAATCGGGGAGCTCGCCGGCGTCGAACGCGCGCTGACGCGCCGCGCGCGCCGCCAGCAGCGCGTTGCGCCGGCTGGCGAATGCGCGCTCCAGCATCGCCAGGAAGGCCAATGCGTCCGCGGTCAGGATTTCGGCGTACGCCGGTGCGATCGCACGGTCGATGACGATGCCCGGCGGCAGGTCGGCGGCATTCATTATCGGTTCCTCGTCGAAACGCCGACGACCGCCGGCGCATGGGTGAAAAAATGCGTTTGAGAAACGCATTTTAACGTGTTTGGTGGCGCGCGACCCGCGCGACCGGGATGCTGAACGAAAGGCCACACAACGCGCTGACCGGCGCGACGCGCCAGGCTCGGTTGCAGGAAAACGAGCGGGTATAACCGCGTCAGATGATCACAGGCCGAGTTCGGAAAGACCGGGATGGTCATCGGGCCGGCGGCCGAGCGGCCAATGGAATTTGCGCTCCGCCTCCTTGATGGGGCAGTCGTTGATCGACGCGAAGCGCCGTTGCATCAGACCGGCCGCGTCGAACTCCCAATTTTCGTTGCCATAGGAACGGAACCAGAATCTTCCGTCGTCGTGCCACTCATACGCGAAGCGGACGGCAATCCGGTTTCCGTCGAACGACCACAGTTCCTTGATCAGCCGGTAATCGAGCTCCCTCGCCCACTTGCGGGTGAGGAATTCGACGATCTGACTGCGGCCAACCGGGAATTCTGCGCGATTGCGCCACTGGCTCTGTTCGGTGTAGACGAGCGCCACGCGTTGCGGGTCGCGACTGTTCCAGCCGTCCTCGGCCATGCGAATTTTTGCGATTGCGGTGTCGCGCGTAAAGGGGGGTACCAGGGCAGCCATGCATTTCTCCTTCGTTCGTGCGTCGGGCCGCGCGCGCAATTACGGAAATGACTGCCTGCGCGCCATGTTGTGCGGCGGTCTTCGTAGTGTGCGCTCCGGCGAACAGCGCGCTACGTGGTACCGACCGCCGTCTCTTGCGCCAGGCGCAGGACGGCGTCACGCGCCACCGGTCTCAATTTCGTGTCACCACCATGCTGGACATGCGCGATGATCTCGCGGCGCATCCGCGGTTCCTAGAATTTCCGCAGATGGGTAGACGTTTCGACAACCGCGGCATCCGTCTGTGACTGCGACTCGAAGAATGTCGCAATCTGATTGGCCATCTGCACCAGGTGCTCGACGTTCATCGCACGATCTTCGCCGTTGCGTTGACGCGCGTGGAATTGGCATACACGACGTGATTGCGACCGCGCGCGAATCCCACCAGCGACACCCCGGTCTTTCTTGCAAGCCGTATCAAGTTGCGGCGACGCGCCTTCAAACGCAGGAAACGCTCCGGCGCAATCGCGATATCCACGGTGATGCCGTCGTCGCTGCGCGTCACCTCGATGTCGCGCATGTCGCTGGCCGATCCGATGATCGCCTCGCTCAGGCTGAACCCCGTCGCGAAATCCTCGAGATCGCCGGGCGTCGCCAGCATGACGGCGTGCGAGATGCCGTTGTAGGCGAGCGCGACCGGTATCTCTTCGGCGACCAGGTCGACCGATTGCGTCAGCCGACCCCCGGCGAAGCGCGCGACGCAAAAGGCGCTGCTGCCGCCATCGACGGGGAAGAAAAAGCCACCCACTAGCTGCGCTCGTCGTCGTCCAGCGTTGCAGTCCCTATATGTGACAAATTGCACATGCGAAAGACCGGAATCGGCCGCCACGTTACTGAAACGTTGATCCTAGTGGACCGTAACAATTGATTCGGGAGTAATTCGACGTGTCGGATCGAAGTACTTCCACTTCACCGGCTTGGGGTGTTTGTTGTAGTGGCGGATGTA
>DATCFA010000037.1:0-2620 GCA_036509805.1 Casimicrobiaceae bacterium | reverse complement strand
CCCTCACCCCGACCCTCTCCCGCCAGCGGGAGAGGGAGCGCAATCCGCGCCGTCGCGGCGAGATCGGCCGGCGATCAGAGTGCGATCAACCGTGATCTGACCGCGATCCGCACGCGATCAACGCTTCAGCGCGCCGGATTTTTCGACGAAGCTCGCGTCGTACCCGTCCGCTGAGCTGAAGTCGGCCGGCAGCATGCCCTGCTCCTTCAGCCCCTGCGCAGTGGCCGTCCACTGCTTGTCGGAGATGGCGCCGATGCCATGCTGCTTGGTGTACGCGCTGAAGAACGTCGACTTGATGTCGGCGTCGAGCTGCGCCAGCAGCGTGTCTTCCTTGCCCTTGTATTCCGGATTGGCCTTGACGACGATGGCAACCGCTTCCTTCGGATGTTCGACGGTGAACGCGAACGCCTGCAGGTACGCCTTGACGAAGCGCTGCACGACGTCGGGCTTGTCGGCGATCATCTTCTCCGACGTGAACAGGCCCGAACCGTAGGCATCGTAGCCATAGTCGGCGCCCAGCAGGATGGACAGCGATCCCGGACCGCCAGCCTTCGCTTCGAGCTCGGGCACCTCGGCATCGATGTAACCGGGCACGACGTCGACGCGTCCGAGGATCAGCATGTTCTCGTACGGCGGCGACACGGTGCTCTGCTTGAACTTGGCGAGGTCGAGACCGTTCTTGGCGAAGAATGCCTTGAGGAACACATAGGTCGAGCCGCTGGGATGCACGCCGAGGTTCATGCCCTCCAGATCGGCCGGCTTGGACATCGGATGCTTGGCCTTGATGGAGTCATCGCCAGCGGACTTTCCTGGTTCACCGCCACCAGCGCCACCACCGGAAGATGCTGCGAACGCCCGACCTGCAGCGTCGGCAGGTCGGCGAAGCCGAAATCGGCGTTGCCGTTGGCGACGAGTTTCAACGCCTCGGTGGAACCCGTGCCCTTGCGAATGGCGGTGACGTTGATGCCTTCCTTCGCAAAGTAACCCTTGTCGCGCGCGACGAAGAACATCGCGTGGTTGCCGCGGACCAGCCAGTCGAGCTGCACCGAGACGTCGTCGGCCGCCGACGCCGCGCCCACGCCGCCGAGCATCGAAACGGCTGCGCCGGCTGCCAGCAGCCAGCCTGTCCATTTTCTCGTATTCATGATTGCTTGCCCCTCTCGTTGACAACGATGTCCATCGACAAACTCACGTGCGCTACACGTGCGTCAATTCGCGCCCGGCAGCCAGTTGACGTAGCGCTTTTCCAGCCATTCGATGATGTAGTAGAACAGCAAACCGAGCACCGACACCTCGACCAGCGCCGCGAACACCAGCGACGTCTGCATCTGCGTGGACGCGAACTGGATCATGTAGCCCAGCCCCGCCTGTGCACCGGCGAACTCGCCGACGATCGCGCCGATGACCGCGAGCGTGACGGCGACCTTGAGCCCCGCCATCAGGTAGGGCAGCGAATTGGGAACCTGGATGCGCATCAGGATCTCGTTCCTGCTGGCACCCACCGAGCGCATCAGCGCCACCAGGTTGGGATCGACCGTCTGCAGCCCGACCAGCATGTTGATCGCGACCGGAAAGAACGCGATGACGACGATCAGCATCACCTTGGGTGCGAGGTCGAAGCCGAACCAGAGGATGAACAGCGGCGCGAGCGCGACCTTCGGCACCGTCTGGAACAGCACGACCAGCGGATACAGCGCACGGCCGAACGTGGCGAATCGCGCGATGACCAGCGCAACAGCCGCGCCGATCACCGCCGACAGCAGGAATCCGAACAGGACTTCGCGCGCCGTCACGTACGCCGCGAAGCCCAAGTCGCGCTGGTGCGCGATGAGCACCTGGAGGATCGCTGTCGGCGGCGGCAGCACGAACTCCGGCAGCTTGAAGATGCGCGCAACGCCTTCCCACACCGCCAGCACCACGACGAACAGTGCGAACGCCGGCACGAAGCGCACGAGCGCTGTGCGCGCGCCGGAGGCGCGTCCCGACCCCGCCTCGACGCTTGCGGGCGGCACGACGATATCCGCGTTGGCCACCACGCTCATGCGGCCGCCGCGCGGCGGTGGCCTTCCTTGAGCAGCCGGCGCAAGCGCGCAGTGGCGCGCGCGAATTCCGGTGCCGCGTAGCTGTCTTCGTTGCGCGGATAGGGCAGGTCGATGGGCAACGCCTCGATGATCTTCGCCGGATTGGACGCCATCACGTGCACTTCACGCGACAGGAACGTGGCCTCGTCGATCGAGTGCGTGACGAGCACGATGGTCTTTTGCGTGCGCTCCCAGATCTCCAGCAGGAACGCGCTCATTTCCTCGCGTGTGATCGCGTCGAGCGCGCCGAAGGGCTCGTCCATCATCAGCACTTCCGGGTCGAGCGCCAGCGCGCGGGCGATCGACACCCGCTGGCGCATCCCGCCCGACAGTTGCGCGGGACGCTTTTGCGCCGCGTGCTCGAGGCCGACGAGGCGCAGCATGTCGGTGGCGCGCTGGCGGATTTCGTCATCGCTACGGCCGGCACGCGCAACCTGCATCAGCATCGCGACGTTGTCGAGCGCGTTCTTCCACGGCAGCAGCGTCGCTTCCTGGAACACGATGCCGATGCGCCGCTGGCGCACCGCCTCGATGGGCGG
>DATCFA010000036.1:0-2326 GCA_036509805.1 Casimicrobiaceae bacterium | reverse complement strand
CGGTGTCGGCGAGCCGGGCGTACCGCCGCTCGCCCCGGCCGTGGCCAACGCCGTCGCGGCGGCGACCGGCAAGCGCCTGCATGCGCTGCCGTTCAAACTCGCCTGACGGGAGCCTTCGCGCCGGCCGCCGGCGCCGCGCCGGCCGGCGGCCGGCCAGCTCGGCGCGCACGGGTGGCCCGCGACTTGCTTAAAAACATGCGCACAACCCCGTGGCGCGGGTAGAGTACGGGGCGGTCGAAACGGTGCGCTGACAGACGCCGTGGCCATCGGTCAATTACTGGATGTCGGAGGGATTTGATAATGCGCAAGCTCCTGGCAGCGCTGGCTGCTCTCGCCGCGCTCACCGGTTTTTCGGCCTACGCCGAGCCGGGCATCACCGGCACCACGATCGTCATCGGCCAGTCGGCGCCGCTCACCGGCCCGGCGATGGAGCTGGGCACCGAAATGCGCGCCGGTGCACTGCTTTATTTCGACTACATCAATTCGCGCGGCGGGGTCAACGGCCGCACGATCGAACTGCGCACGCTCGACGACGGCTACGAGCCCGACCGCGCGGTCGCCAACACGCACCGGTTCATCGACAAGGACGAAGTGTTCGCGCTGTTCGGTTACGTCGGCACGCCGACGACGCTGGCATCGATGCCGGTCTTCACGCAGGCACGTGTGCCGCTGGTGGGGCCTTTCACCGGCGCCGAACAGTTCCGCAAGCCGGTGAACCGCTACATCTTCAACGTGCGCGCGAGCTACTTCCAGGAGACCGACGATCTCGTCGAGCTGCTCGCCAAGCTCAACCTGACGCGTATCTCCGTGTTCTACCAGAACGACGCGTACGGCAAGGCCGGCCTCGAAGGCGTCGACCGCGCGATGAAAAAGCGCAAGCTCGAAATCGCCGGGACGGGCACCTTCGAGCGCAACTCGTCCGACGTCGCCGCGGCCGTTGCGTCCATCGCCAAGACCAATCCGCAGGCGGTGATCCAGATCGGCGCCTACAAGTCGTGCGCGGCGTTCATCAAGGCGATGACGAAGGTGGGCGTCGTCGCGCAATACATGAACGTGTCCTTCGTCGGCGCGCGCGCGCTGGCCCAGGAACTGGGCAACGACGGTCGCGGCGTGGGCATTTCACAGGTCGTACCGTTCCCGTGGAACGGCGGTGTGCCGGTCGTGCGTGAATACCAGAAGCTGACGCTCGCCAAGACCGGCAAGGAAACCTATTCGTTCACCAGCCTCGAAGGCTTCATCGCCGCCAAGGTTATGGTCGAGGGCCTGCGGCGCGCCGGCCGCGAGCCCACGCGCGAGCGGCTCGTCAGCGCGCTGGAAACGCTGAACGACTACGACGTCGGCGGCTTCTACGTCACCTATTCGCCGACCGACCACACCGGATCGCGCTTCGTCGAGCTCACGGCCATCGGCAAGGACGGAACGTTCGTCCGCTGACGGCTGTCGGGTATCGTGCGCGCGCGCTTCGGCGCGCCTCGCGATGCAAGGCGTTTGCCGGCGGGTCGTCCAGCAAGCATGCGCGATAATCTCCCCGTGTGATGTTGCTCGCCTTCGGCACGACACCAATCCCTGATTCCTGAGCGCTGATCCGCGAATGTTCACCCCTGCTACCTTCACACCCGGCAGCCATCTCCTGCAGCCGCTGGCGGACGACGCATGGGTGTTCGCATTCAGCGGCACGCAACTACTCTGGCAGGGCCGCGACGCGTCGCCTGCGATTCCGACGTACGCCGACCTGCAGCACGCGGGCATCCGCGGCGATTGGCACTCGATGGGCGCGCTCGCGGGCCGCGCATGCGTCGCGATGACACTGCCCGACGGCGTGGCGCCGCCGCCCGGCTTCGCAGCGAGCGGGCTTCGAACGCTGTTCTTCCGCATCCCGGAGACGATGCTCGCGCTGGCCGGACGCGCGTCGCAGATCGTCGAATGGGACCGCACGCACCGCTATTGCGGGCGCTGCGCGACACCCACGCGCGACAAGACCGGCGAATACGCGAAGGAATGCCCGAAATGCGGCCTTGTCGCATGGCCACGCGTATCGCCGGCGATGATGGCGCTGGTCACGCGCGGCCACGAAATGCTGCTCGCACGTTCGCGGCGCTTCGCCAACACGTCGATGTACAGCGCGCTGGCGGGCTTCGTCGAAGCGGGCGAAACACTCGAAGACTGCGTTGCGCGCGAAGTGCGCGAGGAGGTGGGCCTCGAAGTCGGCAAGCTGCATTATTTCGGCAGCCAGTCATGGCCATTTCCGCATTCGCTGATGCTCGCATTCACCGCGGAATACGCGGGGGGTGACATTCGCCTGGACGACGACGAAATCGTCGAGGCG
>DATCFA010000035.1:0-3075 GCA_036509805.1 Casimicrobiaceae bacterium | reverse complement strand
GCCGCGCCGACAGGCGATCGGCAAGCCGCGCCGACGCGCGCGCATGCGACGCATCCGCCGTCGCGACCGATGAGCGCGTGCGTGACGAGACCGCAGAATCGTGTGCCATCCGCGCGAGCCGATCGTCGGCGCGTGTGGATGCCGCGAACCCCAGGTCCTGCACGAGCACCGCATAGCGCGCCGGCAACTCGAACGCCTGCTGCGCCGCATAGTCGAGCGCGCGCATGACCTCTGCACCCGCGTCCTGCGCCGGCTCGCCGCGGGCCGCGGCGAACAGCGCTTCGACTTCGGGCAGCAGCGCCGCCAGCGCGCCGCATGCGTGCAGCACGTCGAACATCCTCGACGGCCTGTCTTCCATCAACCCGGTGGCGATTTCGCGCCACACGCGCTCGGACGACAGCGACGGCAATTCGCCGGACGCCACGATCGCGCGCATCAGATCCGCGGTCTCGGGCGCGACGGCGAAGCCGAAGCGTGCCGCGAAGCGCGCCACGCGCAGCACGCGCAGCGGGTCTTCGGCGAACGCCGGCGACACGTGGCGCAGCACGCCGCGCGCCAAGTCGTCGCGGCCGTTGTGCGGGTCGATCAGCGTGCCGTCCTCGCCACGCGCCATCGCGTTGATCGTCAGGTCGCGCCGCGCGAGGTCCTCCTCGAGCGTCACGTCGGGCGAGGCGAAGAACTCGAAGCCGCGATAACCGGTGCCGTGCTTGCGCTCGGTGCGCGCGAGCGCGTGCTCCTCGTGCGTATCGGGATGCAGGAACACCGGGAAGTCGTTGCCGACCGCACGGTAGCCGGAGGCGGCCATCATTTCCGGTGTGGCGCCGACCACCACCCAGTCGACGTCGGCAACCGGCCGCCCGAGCAGTTCGTCGCGCACGGCGCCGCCGACCCGGTAGACCCTGACATCGCGCGCGAGCTTGCGAGCCATCCGCCGTACCGCCGTCAGGAGCGGCCCACCTCGGCGCGAAAGTCGTCGTAGCGGCTGCGCTGCAACGCGGGCGACAGCCATGCAGGCGCCAGCGCTTCGATCGATGCAGGCTCGACGCCGAACAGCGGCGGAAACGGCGCGCGGCACACCGCGGGCACGCCGAGCGAAGCGAGATTGTCGCGCGTCAGCAACTGGCCGGGCAGGCGCTGCAGCACCGATGCCGCGAGCCGCGCCAGCGGACCAGGCAGCGCAATCACCGGGCGCGACAGCTCCGCCGTCTCGAGCGTCCATTTGACCAGTGCGCGCAGCGTGTAGCGCGTGGGTCCGCACAACTCGTAGCGTTGCCCGATCGAGGCGTCGTTGGCGAGCGCAGTCTGGAAACACTCGGCGACGTCTTCCACCCACACCGGCTGCAATTGCGCGTCGGCGCCCCCGAGCGCGAGTGCGGGCAGCCTGCGGCCCAGCATCGCGAACTTGTTGAGCAGCGAATCGTCGCGGCCGAAGATCACGTTCGGGCGAAAGATCGTCCACGCAAGGGGCGATGCGGCGACGATCGCCTCGCCTTCGCCCTTGCTGCGCAGGTACGCGGACGGGCCGGCGGCGTCGGCGTTGATCGCGCTCATCTGCACGTAGCGCCCGACGTGCTGCGCGGCGCACGCGGCGACGGCGTCGCGCGTGAAGTCGACGTGCAGACGGCTGAACGTGTTGCGGCCAGACTCGTTGAGCACGCCGACCAGGTTGACCATCGCGTCGGCGCCGCGCAGCGTCCGCGAAAGCGTCGCGCTGTCGGTGATGTCGCACTCGAGGACATCCACCGTCGGCAGCAGGATCAGCCGTCGCGCGGCCTCGCGCCGGCGCGTGGGCACGACGACCCGGTGTCCTTTCGCGCACAGCCGCGCGACGATTTCGCGTCCGACGAATCCACTGCCTCCGGCGACGACGATGGTCGGCATCGCGCTCACCCGCCCTGCGCGACCGACGCCGCGCCGCCGGGCATGACGGTGCCGAGGCGCTCGGTCAGCGTGACATAGGGAGCGTTGCGTGGCGCGAGCGCCGCCGCATAGAACATCGTGTTGGCCATGACTTTCTTCACGTAGTTGCGTGTCTCGTTGAACGGGATGGTCTCGACCCAGATCGCGCCCTCCATCGCCGCTGGCGGGCGCCACGCCTGTGCACGGCGCGGACCTGCATTGTAGGCGGCCGCGGCGAGCGCCGGCTGGCCATCCAGCCGGTCGAGCCAGTACTTGAGGTAGAACGCGCCGAACTGCGAGTTCACGTCGACCGCCGTGATCGCGTCGGGCCGGTAGTCGCTGCGGTTCAATTGCTTCGACACCCAGCGCGCCGTCGGCGGCATCAGCTGCATCAGCCCCATCGCCCCGGCCGCCGACACGATGTCGGCGACGAAGCGCGATTCCTGGCGCGCAATGCCGTAAAGCAGTGCTGGCTCGACGCTGTTGCTCTTCGCGGCGGCGAGGAACTGCGCCTCGTAGGGCGTCGGATAGCGCAACGTGAAATCGTGGCGCGCGAGCGTGCGATCGGCAGTGTTGATCGAGCGATCGGACAAGCCCGCGCGACGGGCGAACTCGGCCGCCTCGAGCAACGTCTGGTCGTCCATGCCGCGCACGATCGCCGCCCATTCGCGTACCGACTCGGCGCGCATGTCGAGCGCCGCCAGCTTCTCTACGCGCTGCACGTCCGCGCGCGCGCCGAAATCGGTCATCCACACGCTCGTCGGCGGCGCCGGCGTGCTGTGCAGCACCGGGCGCTTGCCGATCGCCTCGGCGGCGAGGATCGCGTAGAACCCGTACCCGGAGGCGATCGACGCGTAGATCGCGGCAGCTTCAGCGTCGCGACCCACTTTGCCGAGCGCGCGCGCGCGCCAGTAGCGCCACGCCGGGTCGTCGGCCATGCCGGCAGGCAGCGCGTCGACGGCGGCCAGCACGGCCGCCCAGTCACCGCGGCGTAGTGCTGCGCGCACGTGCCACGCGCGTTCGTCGGGTTCCTCGCGCGCGGTGTCGGCTTCGCCGTACCACGCGAGGGCGTCGGGATCGAGCTGCCGTGCGCCCAGGTAGGCGATGCGCGCATTGCCGTACGCGCGTGCTTCGGCCGGCAGTCGCCCGCGCCACTTGACCCACGACCGATGCGCG
>DATCFA010000034.1:0-10692 GCA_036509805.1 Casimicrobiaceae bacterium | reverse complement strand
CGAGGACGTTGATGCGCGCGCGCAGGAAGCCGATCGACGCGGCGCCCCACAGTCCGATGGCGACGACCGTCTTGAACACGACATAGACGACGGCGAGCAGCGAAAGATGGCCGCTGGCGTCCGATTGCAGCATCAGCGCGGGATCGTAGACGGCCATGAACGGGATGACGAATCCCGCGATCGCGATGTGCGTCGCCTTCCAGCCGATGCGCATCGGCGATGCCTTGGCGATCGACGCCGCGGCGAATGCGGCGAGCGCCACGGGCGGCGTCAGGTCGGCCATGATGCCGAAATAGAACACGAACATGTGCGACACGATCAGCGGAACGCCGAGCTTCAGCAGCGCGGGCGCCGCGATGGCGCTGGTGATGATGTAGTTGGGGATCGTCGGGATTCCCATGCCGAGGATCAGGCACACGACCATCGTCATCAGCAACGACAGGAAAAGGCTGTGCGATCCGACTTCGAGCACGAATCCCGCGAAGTTGGACGCAGCACCCGTCAGCGTCAACACGCCGATGATCACACCGACGATCGCGCAGGCCAACCCGACAGGCACCGCCTGGCGTGCGCCGGCGATCAGGCTTTCGCGCATCAGCGCGAGCGTCGCGCCGCCGCCCTTGATGACGAAGTTGACGGCGACCAGAATGCCGATCGCCGCAATCAACGGCCACACGCCGAACTTGAAGAACGCGGCGACCGCAAGTCCCAGCGCGATCCAGAACACGACGCGAAAGGCGATGCTGCGGAAACCTGCGGCGATGCCGACACCGAGGATCAGCATCGCGGTCAGCGCGAGGCCGATGATGCCGGCGAACATCGGCGTGAACCCGTCGAACAGCAGGAATACGAGCACTGCGAGCGGAACGACCAGGAACCACTTCTGCCGGAATGCGTGCCAGGGGTTGGGTATCTGGTCGCGCGGGAGGCCCAGCAGGCCCGCGCGGCCCGCCTCCAGATGCACCATCCAGAATGCCGTCGCGTAGTAGAGGATCGCCGGGACGACCGCCGCCTTGACGACGGTGATGTACGGGATGTTGAGCGTCTCCGCCATGATGAACGCGACCGCGCCCATCACCGGCGGCATGATCTGTCCTCCCATGCTCGCCGTGGCCTCGACGGCGCCTGCGAAGATCGACGAATAGCCGAAGCGCTTCATCAATGGAATGGTGAACTGCCCCACCGTCAGCACGTTGGCAACGCCGGAGCCTGAGATCGTCCCCATCATTCCCGACGAGATCACTGCGACCTTGGCGGGACCGCCGCGCGAACCGCCGACGAAGCCCAACGCGATGTCGTTGAAGAGGCCGATCATCCCGGCGTGCTCGAGGAAGCTGCCGAACAGGATGAACAGGAAGATGTAGGTCGCGGACACCAGCGTCGGGATGCCGAACAGACCCTCGGTGCCGAGGAAAAGCTGGCTGACGATCTGGTCGAAGCCATAGGCCCGGTGCGCCAAAACCGACGGCAGGAACTGGCCGAACATCCCGTAGGCGAGAAACGCGCCGCAGATCAGCGGCAGCGCGATGCCCAGCACGCGGCGCGCACCTTCGAACACGAGGATGATGAAGGCGACACCGACGACCAGGTCGAGCGTGCTCGGATCACCCGAACGCTGGATCAGCGCGCCTTCGAAAATCAGGTGGTACGTCGAGATGGCGAACGCGAGTACTGCGAGCCCCGCGTCGTACCAGGGAATCCGCGTGCGCGCCGCCCATTTGCCGGCGGCGTTGATCGAGAACGCCAGCGCGAGCAGAAAGCCCACGTGCAGCGAGCGGGTCGGCAGGCTCGACAGCGGCGCGAACGCCGCGATGACGAGCTGATAGGACGAAAACGCGAGCGCGACCGCGGCGACCATCTTCGCCGCGAGCCCGCTCAATTCACGGCGCGTGCCGCTTTCGTCGAAACCGGTGTCAACTGCGGCGGGCCCGGGCACCGCGGCCGCGCTGGACGCACTCATCGTGGCGACCGGTGCGCCGCAGTCACTTCAGGATTCCCACTTCCTTGTAGTACTTCGCAGCACCCGGATGCAGCGGAATGGGCATGCCGGCCAACGCATTCTTGATGTCGATCGCCTTTGCCGCCGAATGCGCGGCGACGAGCTGCGGAAGGTTGGTCCACAGGGCCTTGGTCATCTGGTAGACCTCGTCGTCACTGACGCCTGTGTGCGTGACGAGGAAGTTCTGCACGGCAGCCGATGGAACATCCGCGTCCTGGCCTTCGTAGGTGTGCGCGGGAATGATGGCAGCGACGTACGCAGGATCGTTGGTCTTCTTGATCACGTCGGCCGGGATGGCGACGACGACGATGGGCAACGATACCGCGAGGTCGCGCAGCGCCGACACACCGAGGCCCGCGGACTGCAGCGTGACGTCGAGCTGGCGATTCTTCATCAACTCGACCGACTCGCCGAACGGCAGGTATTCGACCTTGGAAAAGTCCTTGTAGTCGAGGCCGGCGGCCTTGAAGATCACGCGCGCGTTGAGCTCGGTTCCGGACTTGGGCGCGCCCACCGACACGCGCTTGCCCTTGAGATCGGCCAGCGTGCGGATGCCCGATTCCTTGCTGGCGACGATCTGAATGTAGTTCGGGTAGATCGCCGCGATGCCGCGCAGTTTCTTGAGCGGTGTCTTGAAGCCGGCTTCCTCGTGACCCTGCCATGCATCCGACAGCGAGTCGCCCAGCGTGAACGCTATCTCGCCGCGGCCGGCCTCGAGCAGGTTGAGATTTTCTACCGATGCCTTGGTCGCCTGCACCGACGTTTTGACGCTGGGTATTGCCTTGCCGATAATGTTGGCGAGCGCGACTCCCAGCGGATAATAGACGCCGCTGGTGCCGCCGGTGAGTACGTTGATGTACTGGTCGGCCGCAGCGGCCGGTGCGGCGATCGCGATCACCGATGCGGCGGCGACGACCCGGGCGAATGAAAGCAGGGATTGCATGTGTTCCTCCGAGGTAAGGGCACGGCGCTTGCGGCGCGGCGATGTCCGTCGCCGCTCGCGTCTTGTAGGATGGCACGGGTAAACGGCGGCTGCCGGGATTATAGGGGCATCCGCAAAAACTCGCGAACGCCGAAAATGCCGACAATCGACGAATGGTTCGACCGCTGCGGCGAATCGCACCGCAATCCGCTCAACAAGGCGCTGCACTGGGTTTGCGTTCCCGCAATCACGTGGAGCGTCATCGCGATCGCATGGTGGCTGTCGCCTTATGCCGCGCTTACGCTGTGCGCGGCAGCGCTCGCGTTCTACGCGACCCTGTCGCCGCCGATCGCAGTCGGCATGCTGGCGGTCATCGCGCTGATCTGATTCACGGTTGTACCCAGCGCGAGCGTACCGTTTGTCCGCGCACGGGCTCGCCGCGTGCGATGTCGACACCGTCGGCGGCGTAATGGATGAACTGCGCGGGCAGGCCGTCGACATCGCCTTCACGCGCCGCGTTCTGCACGTGGAAGTGCAGGTGCGGCTCGGACGAGTTGCCGCTGTTGCCGCAGCGGCCGATCACGCGGCCGGCCGCAACGCGTGTCCCTGCGCGCACAGCGACGCTGCCGCGGCGCAGGTGCGCGAGCATGGCGAACTCGCCGTTGCCCAGATCGATGACGACATGGTTGCCGAAGGGCTGGCGCGGATTCATCGCGGCGGGGCGATTGTCGTCGACGCCGTCGACCGCGCGCACGACGATACCCGCGGCCGGCGCCACGATCGGGCGGTCCCACGCGAAATAGTCTTCGTTGCGCGCGCCATCACCGCGGTGCGTCGACTTGCTGTTGCGAACGACGAAGTCGTACGCGAAACGCTGGTCGCGCGCGATCACGTGATCGTTGTCGGCAAGCGTGCGACCGCCCCAGGACACGTACCAGCTGCCGTCGAACGGCAGGCGAAGCCGGGCATGCGTCACGTAGTCGAGGAATGCGGTCGGCGCCGGCTGCGCGGCCGGCGTGATGGTGAAGCCGGCCACAGCACCGTCGGCGGCGAATGTCCACGTGGTGACGAACACGCCGCCCTTCGCACGCGGCGCCGTGCGGCGATAGACGCGGAAATCGCCGTCGACGGCGGTAGTTTCGCTGACGGTTGCACCCTCGGCGCCGGCTGATTCGATCACGTGTTTGCCAAAGTCCGCGAGTGCCGCTTCGCTACCGAGTGCGTCGCGCATCGGCTTGTTCATCCTCGCCCAGACGACTGCGACGTCACCCGCCTCGAAGCTTGCGCTGAGGTCGCGCCCGGCTTCGAGTGTGCGCGCATCGGGCGCCTGCGCGCCTGCGCTGCCCGCGCCGAGCATTGCCGCGACCAGCAGTGCCGCAGCCCCCCGCCACTGCCATGCCAGTACGCGCGCAGGTATCATCCGTGGGTTGCGACCCGCTGCGCGACGCGCGAACCCCCTGAAAACATCCATGCTCGCCCCCACGTTGACACCGAGCGCCATTGTGCGCGAGCTCGACCAGTACGTGATCGGCCAGGATGCCGCCAAGAAGATCGTCGCGGTCGCCGTGTATGCGCACTTTCGCAAGATCGACCGCGCGGGCTGCAGCGACAACGCGGTGGCCAAGAGCAACGTGCTGCTGATCGGTCCATCGGGCACCGGCAAGACGCTGATGTGCGAGACGCTGTCGAAGATCCTCGGCGTCCCGTTCGTCACCGCCGAGGCGACGGCGCTCGCGCAGACGCGTTTCGTCAACGAGGAGATCGAGGCGGTGCTGCTGCGGCTGATCGAGCGCGCGCAGGGCGACGTGGACGCCGCGCGCCGCGGCATCGTGTTCATCGACGAGATCGACAAGCTCAAGTCGGGCAGCAGCCGCGATGGTGGCAGCTCGGGCGAGAGCGTCCAGCACGCACTGTTGAAGATCATGGAGGGCGCGCAGGTCAAGGTCGGCGGTGGGCAGTACCTCGACACCACCGACGTGCTGTTCATCTGCGGCGGCGCGTTCGTCGCGCTGGACGAGATCATCAAGTCGCAGACGCACGGCTACGGTTTCATCGCCACGTCGACCGGCGACAACCGCAAGATCCTCGATCGCCTGAACAGCCGCGTCAAGCCCACCGATCTGTTCACTTACGGGCTCATTCCGGAGTTCACCGGGCGGCTGCCGATCATCGCGCGCTTCGATCCGCTGACGCGCGCGACGCTGGTGCGCATCATGACCGAGCCGCGCAATGCGATCTATCCGCAGTTCCGCGACATCTTCGACGCCGAGGGCGTCGAGCTCGTCGTCGAGCCGAAGGTGTTCGAGCAGATCTCCGAGCTCGCGATCGAATACAAGACCGGCGCGCGCAGCCTGCGCGGGCTGTTCGAGGAATTGGTCACGCCGATTCTCTACGATGTCCCCGACGACAAGGGCATACGCAAGGTCGTCGTGTCGTCGATGTTCAGCGAACCAGAATACCTGCGGGGCTGAAACGATTGACCGCGACGCCGGGAGCGCGCGCTCGCTTCGTGCGCGCTTCAGCCGACGACGCGGATGCCCGCGGCGGCGAGCGCTTTCTCCAGCGCGTCGATGTGCGCGCGGCCGGTAGTCTCGACGACGCACACTACGCGCACCTCCGTGACATTGGGGCCTGCGAACGCACGGTCGTGCACGATCTCCTGGATCGATGCACCGGTCGACGCAATCACCTCCGACAGTCGCGCCAAGCCGCCCGGGCGGTCGCTGATCGACGCGGTGAAGCGCCACTTGCGCCCGTCGGCGACGAGCCCCACTTCGATCACGCGATCGAGGATGCTCAAGTCGATGTTGCCGCCGCACAGCGCGAGAACGACATCGCGGCCCTTCAGCGCGTCCAGCTTGCCGCCGAGGAACGCGGCGAGCGGGGCTGCGCCCGCGCCTTCGACCACGCTCTTTTCGAGCTCGATCAGCCGCAGGATCGCGAGCGCGATCGTGGCCTCGTCGACGGTGACGACCTGGTCGACGACTTTCTGCAGGATCGTGAACGGCAGCGTGCCGATCGCCGGCACGGCGAGACCGTCGGCGAGAGTCGGCAAGAGCGTCACGCTGACCGGCGCGCCACAGGCGAGGCCGGCCGTCAGGCACGCCGCGTGCTCGGGCTCGACGCCGATGACCTTCACCTCGGGGCGGTTGCGCTTCATCACCGTGCCGATGCCCGACAGCAGTCCACCACCGCCGACCGGCACGACGACTGCTTCGAGCGTGGGCGCCTGCTCGAGGATCTCCAGCGCCATCGTGCCCTGGCCGGCGATCACATCGGCGTTGTCGAACGGGTGGATGAACGTGAGCTGCTGCTCCTGCGCGAGCTGCTCGGCTTTGACGCGCGCATCCGACAGGTCCGCGCCGTGCAGCACGACAGTGGCGCCGAGCTGGCGGCAGTTCGTCACCTTGACCAGCGCGGCGAACTGCGGCATGACGACGGTCACCGGTATCCCGAGCAGTGCTGCGTGATACGCGACGCCCTGTGCATGGTTGCCCGCCGATGCGGCAATCACACCCTTGCGCCGGCGCGCATCGTCGAGCTTCAACAACGCATTGCGCGCGCCGCGCTCCTTGAAGCTGCCGGTGCGCTGCAGGTAGTCCAACTTGCAGTAGATGTGCGCGCCGGTGAGCTGCGACAGCGGGATCGACTCGACACACGGCGATTCGTAGATGCCGCCGCGGATGCGCTCGCGCGCCGCGACGATGTCTTCGTAGGTGACGGCGGCAGCCATGCTCAGAATGGCAGCGCGACGCCGGGCATCGCATTGCCGAGCACCGTGCGGAATTCCTGCTGGATCCGCGCCATCGCAAGCGCGCTTCCGGCTTCGAAGCGCAGCACGATCGAAGGCGTCGTGTTCGATGCGCGCGCGAGTCCGAAGCCGTCGGCGTACTCGACGCGCAGCCCGTCGATGTCGATCACCTGCAGTGCCGACGGGAAGCGCGCGTCGCGCTGCAGTTGCGCGACCAGCGTGTGCTGCTCGCCTTCGTTGCAGGTGATGGCCAGCTCGGGCGTGCAGATCGCATCGGGCAGCGCGTCGAGCAGCGTGCCGGCATCGGCATGCCGCGACACGATTTCGAGCAATCGCGCGCCGGCGTAGAGGCCGTCGTCGAACCCGTACCAGCGCTCGCCGAAGAACATGTGCCCGCTCATTTCGCCGGCGAGTGCGGCGCCGGTCGCTTTCATCTTCGCCTTGATCAGCGAGTGCCCGGTTTTCCACAGCAGCGGCGTGCCGCCGTGGCGCGTGATCCACGGCGCCAGGTTGCGCGTGCTCTTGACGTCGTAGATGATCGTCGCAGCGGGCACACGCGCCAGCACGTCGGCGGCGAACAGCATCAGTTGGCGGTCGGCAAAGATCACCGAGCCTTCGCGGGTGACGACGCCCAGGCGGTCGCCGTCGCCGTCGAACGCGAGACCGATTTCGCAATCGCCCATTTTCAGGCGCGCGATCAGGTCGGCGAGGTTGGCCGGCTGCGACGGGTCCGGATGATGGTTGGGAAAGCGCCCGTCGACGTCGCAGTAGAGCTCGACCACATCGCAGCCCATCGCGCGGAACAGCGCCGGTGCGTACGCGCCGGCAACGCCGTTGCCGCAGTCGATTGCGATCTTCATCGGCCGCGCGAGCTTGACGTCACCCGTCACACGCGTAATGTATGCCGCCGCGACATCTTGCGACGCATAACTGCCCCCGCCGCCGGCCGCACGCTGCTGGCCGATGCGTGCACGCAGTTGCTGGATGTCGTCGCCCGACAGCGTGTTGCCGGCGATGACCATCTTGAGGCCGTTGTAGTCGGGCGGATTGTGGCTGCCGGTCACCATCACGCTGCACCGGGTCGCCAGGTGTTCGGCGGCGAAGTAGGTCATCGGTGTGGTGACCATGCCGATGTCGATGACGTTCGCGCCGCTTTCACGAATGCCGTCGCCGAGCGCCTGCGCGAACGACGGTCCCGACAGACGCCCGTCGCGGCCGATGACGATCGCGTCGCAGCCGCGTTCGAGTGCGAGGCCGCCGAGCGCCTGTCCGATCGCGGCGACGATCGGCGCCGTCAGCGTGCGCCCGACGATGCCGCGGATGTCGTACGCCTTGAATATTTCGGCGGGCGCTTGCATGGGTGTGGGGAAGGAGGCGGTACCGATGTCAGGCACCGCGACGGAAGAATGATACCAAGCGCTGCGGAAGCCACGTGTGCGTGCCGGGGAATGGCCCGATGGCGAATCCCGCATGGCCGCCGGTCGCCGGCTGCTGCAGCGTGACGTGCGCGCTGGCGTCGCGCGCCACAGGCAGCGACGCTCGCGGGATGAACGGATCGTTGGTGGCATTGAGCACCAGCGTGGGAACGCCGATGCCGCGCAACCACGGCTTCGACGATCCGCGCGTCCAGTAGTCGCGCGTTCCCGCGAACCCGTGCAGCGGCGCGGTGACGGCATCGTCGAAATTCCACATCGAGCGCGCGCGCGCGATCCGCCGCGCATCGAGCAGTCCGGGAAAGTGCTGTGCCATCGCCAGCGCCTTCGGTTTCAGGTCGTGCAGGAAGTGCCACGTGTAGACGCGATTGGCGCCGCGCGCGATCGCGATTCCCGATGCCATCAGGTCGAGCGGCGTGGAGACGGCCGCGGCCGCTTCGATCGTGCGCGCCGCCTGCCCGCCTTCGCGTCCCAGCCAGTTGACGAGCGCGCTGCCGCCGAGAGAGACGCCCGCGGCGTACACGCGGGTGGACGGATCGACGCGCGCGCGCACCGCGCGCAGCATCGCGCCGATTTCAGCATGATCAGCGGAATGGTAGGCGCGCGGCAGGCGGTTGGGCTCGCCGCCGCAGCCGCGAAAATGCGGAACGACGATGCGCCAGCCGAGCGTCGCCACGTGCACCGCGAGCGCGCGCGCGTAGTGCGATTGCGATCCGCCTTCGAGTCCGTGGAACAGTACGACGAGCGGGGCGTCGAGCGGTACGCCCGCATCCTGCCAGTCGAACAGCCAGAAATCGCCGTCGCCGATTTCGACGCGCTCGCGCCGCCACTGCACGGCAGCGCGCGGCAACAGGAATGCACCGATCGTCTGCGCATGCGCGCCGGCCAGCCAGCGCGGTGCCCGGTAGCTCGCGAATTGGGCGGCGGGCACCGCGCTCAGTCGGCGTGCAGGCGGCGTTCGCGAACGGCGGCGGCGAGCCGCTGCAGCGTGGCGACGGTTTCGTCCCAGCCGATGCACGCGTCGGTGATCGACACGCCGTAGGCGAGTGGCTGTCCGGCAACGAGATCCTGGCGGCCCTCGTTCAGGTGGCTTTCGAGCATCAGTCCGATGATGCGCGTGTCGCCTGCGGCGACTTGTGCTGCGACGTCGTCTGCCACGCCGGCCTGGCGCGCGTGCTGCTTGCGACTGTTCGCGTGCGAGCAGTCGACCATGATCAGCGATGCGAGTCCCGCTTTCGCAAGCTCGGCCGACGTCGATTCGATGCTGGCCTTGTCGTAGTTGGGCTCCTTGCCGCCGCGCAGGATCAGGTGGCAATCTTCATTGCCGGACGTGTGCACGATGGCCGAATGCCCGCCCTTGGTGACGGACAGGAAGTGGTGCGGCGCCGACGCGGCCTTGATCGCATCGACGGCGATACGCACGTCGCCGTTGGTGCCGTTCTTGAACCCCACCGGGCACGAAAGCCCGGACGCGAGCTCGCGGTGCACCTGGCTTTCGGTGGTGCGCGCGCCGATCGCGCCCCACGCGATCAGGTCGGCGAGATACTGCGGCGTGATCATGTCGAGATATTCGGTGCCGGCCGGCAGCTCGAGCTCGTTGATCTCCAGCAGGATCCGCCGCGCGAGGCGCAGTCCCTCGTTGATGCGGTAGCTGTCGTCGAGGCGAGGATCGTTGATCAGCCCCTTCCAGCCCACGGTGGTGCGCGGCTTCTCGAAATACACGCGCATCACGATGACGAGATCGTGCGCGAGCTCGCGGCGCACCGCCGACAGCCGCGTCGCGTAGTCGATCGCGGCATCGTAATCGTGGATCGAGCACGGGCCCACGATGACCAGCAGCCGGTTGTCGGCGCCGTGCAGCACGCGGTGGATGGCGGCGCGCGTCTCGTAAGTCGTGGCGGCCGCGCGCTCGGACAGCGCGAATTCGCGCAGCAAATGCGATGGCGGGGCGAGCTCGGTGATTTCGGTCACCCGCGTATCGTCGATACGGCGGGTGGCGGGCTTCGAGGGCGACAGCAGCGGGGGGACGGGCGGGGCGATAGGGTTGGACACGGCAAGCTCCGTAAACGTACTTTCAATGCAAACAATGAGTTAGCGAATACCTTCGCCACCTGCGCTATTTTGCCACGGCGCTTGTTGCGGCGCACGATGCGCGTTCGCAACAGGCGGAACGCGCGGAATGCGGAAACGGTTGCCGGCCGCGCGGCGCTTACCTTAGACTCGAATCGACGCGGTGGGCAGGCCATGCAACGGGCAAGGGGCGGCGTGGCGGACCCTCCGGGACCTTCGAAATTTCCGGGAGAAGATCATGAAGAAATGGATGTCGATCGTGCTGATGACCGCGTTTGCCGCGGTCGCGAGCGCGCCGTCGTGGGCTGCCGACAAGCCGATGACACCGCAACAGGTGCGCATGAAGGACTGCAACGCCAAGGCCACCGACAAGAAGGGCGACGACCGCAAGGCATTCATGAAGACCTGCCTTTCCGGCGAGGAATCCGCCGCGAAAAGCAAGATGAGCGTTTGCAATACGCAGGCCAAGGGGATGAAGGGCGACGAGCACAAGAAGTTCATGAGCGATTGCATGAAA
>DATCFA010000033.1:0-2110 GCA_036509805.1 Casimicrobiaceae bacterium | reverse complement strand
GGCGACCACCTGCGGCGCGTTGAGGCCGGCGATTCGCGGCACCAGGTCCGGACGCAGCGTCGACACGACGAACAGCGCCGCGATCACGATCGTGCAGGCCTGCGCGAAAAGCAGCCAGAATTTGCGCAACACGATGATGGGCTGACCGATTGGCAGAAGGAGCGCGGATTATAGGCGTTGCGCGTGGACGCGATGCCCGCCCGGCGGCGCCAGCCTGCACGGGCGCGCGCACGGCCATGCGCTGTCGGCGGCCGCCAACGTGCTGATTGCGTAGCGTATTCCAGCCGTTTTTGCGCTGGACGCTTCCGAAAAGCACTCGCGATCGCGTATAATCAACGGGTTTTGCGACGAGCCCCGTTTCGAGTGCCGAGCCGGGCTCGTTTTCAATTAGCGACGGGCGACAAAACCACGCAAGGATGCGCCGCATGGCAACGGAAGCAACGATCGACAGGGACAAGCGCCGCTTTCTGATAGCGGCGACCAGTGTCGTCGGAGGAGTGGGTGTCCTCGCGACGGCAACGCCATTCGTGATGTCGTTCATGCCCAGCGAGCGCGCGAAGGCGGCAGGGGCGCCGGTCGAGGTCGACATCTCGAAGGTCGAGCCCGGACAGAAAATCAATCTCGAGTGGCGCGGCAAGGTGTGCTGGGTGGTCAATCGCACGCCGCAAATGGTCGCCAACCTGCCGAAGATGGACGACCGTCTCGTCGACCCGCATTCCGAAGTTCCGCAGCAGCCGGCCTACTGCAAGCACGAGCACCGGTCGATCAAGGAAGACATGTGGATCGCGGTGGGCATCTGCACGCACCTCGGTTGTTCGCCGACGTATCGTCCCGAGCTTGCGCCGGCCGACCTGGGCCCTGATTGGCTCGGCGGTTTCTTCTGCCCCTGTCATCAATCGAAGTTCGACCTCGCAGGGCGCGTCCTCAAGGGCGTCCCGGCGCCCACCAACCTCGTCATTCCGCCGCACCGCTACGCGACCGACACACTGGTCGTGATCGGCGAAGACACCAAGCCCAGGAGCGCATGACATGAGCAAGCTGCTGGGCTGGATCGACGACCGCTTTCCGCTGACCGCGCTGTGGAAGTCGCAGGTCTCCGAGTACTACGCGCCGAAGAACTTCAACTTCTGGTACTACTTCGGTTCGCTCGCGCTGTTCGTGCTGGTGTTGCAGATCGTCACCGGCATCTTCCTGACGATGAACTACAAGCCCGACGCGTCGCGCGCGTTCGAGTCGGTCGAGTACATCATGCGCGACGTCGACTGGGGCTGGCTGATCCGCTACATGCACTCGACCGGCGCGTCGATGTTCTTCATCATCGTCTACCTGCACATGTTCCGCGGCCTGTTGTACGGCAGCTACCGCAAGCCGCGCGAGCTTCTGTGGGTGTTCGGCTGCCTGATCTACCTGTGCCTGATGGCCGAGGCATTTTTCGGCTACCTGTTGCCGTGGGGACAGATGTCATACTGGGGCGCGCAGGTGATCGTCAACCTGTTCAGCTCGATTCCGCTGATCGGCAACGACCTTGCGATCTGGATTCGCGGCGACTACACGATTTCCGACATCACGCTCAACCGCTTTTTCGCATTCCACGTGATCGCGTTGCCGCTGGTGCTGCTCGGCCTCGTCGCCGCGCACCTGGTCGCACTGCACGAGGTCGGTTCGAACAACCCGGATGGCGTCGAGATCAAGAAGTTCAAGGATCCGTCCACCGGCCATCCGCTCGACGGCATTCCGTTCCATCCGTACTACACGGTCAAGGACCTGCTGGGCGTCGTCGTGTTCCTCGTGGTGTTCACCATCATCGTGTTCTTCCTGCCCGAGGGCGGCGGCTACTTCCTCGAGGCCAACAACTTCGTTCCGGCCAACCCGCTGCAGACGCCCGTGCCCCTGACGCCCGTCTGGTACTTCACGCCGTACTACGCGATGCTGCGCGCCGTGCCGTCGGCAATGGGCACGCAGGTATGGGGCGTGATCATAATGGGCGCTGCGGTGCTGGTTTTTTTCGCGCTGCCGTGGCTCGATCGCGGCAAGGTGAAGTCGATCCGCTACCGCGGGCGGCTGTTCAAGGCGTGGCTCGCGTTGTTCGTCGTCTGTTTCGCGATTCTCG
>DATCFA010000032.1:0-12847 GCA_036509805.1 Casimicrobiaceae bacterium | reverse complement strand
TGGGTCGGCATTCGCTCTAATCGTTGTCGACGTGCTTCGGCGTGACCGCTGCCGTGGCCGGGTGTTCAACTTCTTCCAGCAGCCGCGCATCGTCGTTCGCGGGCTTGCTGACACGTGTCGACACAGGGTGCGCCCGCATTTCGACCGCGAAATCTCCAGCAACTCGGCCTGCCGCTTCACCGGCAGCGGGTGCGTCCTGGCGATCATCGCTTTGCGCTCGCATCGCCCACGCGACCGAGCGCGACTTCCAAAAAATCAACTTCCAATACAAGTTGCCCGGTCTTGGCTTGCATGTCCTTCACGTTCGGGCCCGCTTCGGTACCGCGCCTCTTCGCCGGCGACATAAATACCACGATCGCTCCCTCCGGCAATTGACTCTTCCATTGCATGATCTGGTTGGCGTGCACATCGAACTTCTGCGCCAGCTCCGCCAGCGGCCCCGCCCTTCAATGCCGCCAAGGCCGCCTTCGCCTTGAACGTCCCCGTGTGATTCCGTCTCGGTCTTCTCATTGCGCTGCTCCTTTGTGGGCAATATTCTCGGCCATTCGAGCAGGTCCTTCACTTATCCCCCTGTCTCAATTCGCGCGCCAGCTCTCTATGAGGACAAAAGAAAAACGGCCCCGCGAGGAGGCCGTTGAGAGTGGATACTGGTGGAGGTGGGCGGAATCGAACCGCCGTCCGGAAGACCTCTACAGTCGGGACTACATGCTTAGTCGAGTCATTTGGCTCTCGTCCCCGCGCCGCCGACGGACAGGCTGCGAAGGAACCAGCCACCTTGCTTTAGCGCCTCGCCCAAGTGGCCCGGGCGGGCACGATCACTCTGAATGTCCTCGCTGTGACAGCTACATCACCCGGCCCGAGTGCTGACCGGTGCGAGGTCCGGCGGGGTTAAGCCGCCAGAGCGTACGTTTCGTCGTTCGCAGTTAAGTTTGCGAGTTGCTCAGGTTTAACGAGGACAAGCGGCCTCGGCATGCCCCGCGCTGCTTCGATACCCCCGTCGAAACCGGTGCACCCCCGAAATCGGAAGCGCGCTGGGCCGTGGATGGGCCGCTATTGCGCGAAGTGGTATTTTATCACCGGTCACCCTCTCGCGCCGGCTATTCGTCCCTCCGAAAATGTGGTCTCCGGGGCTTTTTTCAAGCGACGTTTTCGGGATCGGATCGCGCATGCGGACCCTTGTCCCGCTGTTGTTCCTCCTGTTATCGCTATCGGTGCTCGCGCAATCACGCGAGCCGCGGGCGGCCGAACACGTCGATGCCGCGCGCTACATGGGCGACTGGTACGAGATCGCGCGGCTGCCCAATCGACTCGAGCGCGACTGCGCAAGCGACGTCACCTCCACGTACGAGCGACGTACCGAGGAGGCGATCCGCGTCACCTACCGCTGCCGCGACGCGGACGGCGAGCCGCAGCGCATCCGCGGTGTCGCGCGCATCCGCGACATGGCGTCGCACGCGAAGCTCGAAATGCGCTTCGCGCCGCTGGCGCTCGCGTGGTGGCCTTTCGTATGGGACGACTGGTGGATACTCGAGGTCACTCCCGCCTACACGCAGATGATGGTGGGCGACCCGTCGCGCCAAACGCTGTGGATCTTAGCGCGCACGCGCGAAATGAGCGACGCCGACTACGCGGCGCTCGTCGCGCATGCGGCGGCCCAAGGCTACGACACCAGGAAGCTCGTGAAAACGCCGCAATCGCGGCGCTGAATGGCGGCGACGCAACGCGCGGCGGCGACACGCCGCCGCGGGGCGCTGCGCCGGGTCAGTTCGGCATTCCCTGCAGCAGCGAGTTCATGTCCTCGGCATGCTCCTCTTCGACAGCGAGGATCTGCTCGAGCATCCGCCGCGTCGTCGAGTCGCCGTCACCGACGAAATTGATCATCTCGCGGTAGCTTTCGATTGCGATGCGCTCGGCGATCAGGTCCTCGCGGATCATGTCGCGCAGCGAGTCGCCTTCGACATATTCCGAATGGCTGCGCGAGGTCATGCCATCGGGATCGAGATTCGGCTCGCCGCCCAGTTGACAGATTCGCTCGGCGATTTCGTCGGCATGCTCCTGCTCTTCGCCGGCGTGCTCGAGGAACTCCGCCTTGACGGCGTCCGACGCGATGCCCTGCGCCATGAAGTAGTGGCGCTTGTAGCGCAACACGCAGACGATCTCCGTGGCCAGTGCCTCGTTGAGGAGCTTGATCACGCGTTCGCGATCGGCGCCGTAATTCGGCGTCACCGCGCCTTCGTCGATGTGCGAACGCACACGCTCGCGCAGCGTCTTGATGTCGCTGAGGAACTTGTTTGCCTGCGGTTTGTTGTCCTTGGACGGCGACTTGTCGGATGTCTTGTCGGGGCGGGGCATTGTGTATCTCCGGTTCGTTGACGGGCGTTTCAGCTTCGGCGCAGCAGGCTCATCACGAACGTCACTGCAGCGATGATGATGAAGATGAAAAACAGGATCTTGGCGATTTGAGCGGCGCCGGCCGCAATTCCGCCGAAGCCGAAAACCGCGGCGATCAGCGCGATGACAAAGAAAACGACGGCGTAATGAAGCATGGGACCTCCTTGTGTGGGGCGGCTGAGGGACAAAGCCGTGCCTTGGGTCAACTGCAGTTGCCATGCCACGCCGCGATTCGTCGCGTTTGCGTTGATATCTAACGGATTGTGCTGCGAGCCCGCTGCTGGAACCCAATGCGCAACGATCAAGTTTTCGTGCCGCCTTGCAAACGCTGCGTAGACGGTCAGCCCGTGTCCTACAAGGGGTTGCGCAGGCGTCCGATGGGTGTACGGCAAGTCGAAATCGTACACTCGCCACTATCGGCAATTTGACCGATCTCCCGACTGGATAAAGGATAACCATGAACCTGTCGCAAGCAATGCTCATCGCCGCCTGTGCAACGCTCGCCGCCTGCAACAAGACGCCTGCGCCCACCGACACGTCCACGACGCCACCGACACCACCACCGGCAGTGACCACGCCGTCGACTCCTTCGACATCGTCGACGACGCCCGCTCCTGACACGAGCTCGACTTCGTCGATGAGCGCGCCTTCCTCGACCAGTTCGACGCCGTCGACGACCGACAGCAGCTCCTCGACGAGTTCGTCGTCGGGCAGCACCCCGCCGGCGGTCGGCGGATCGGACAATACGAATTCCACGCAGTCGCCGGACAAGAACACCACCAACCCCCCGCAGACGCCGGGCAGCACGCCGTCGAAGTAACGCTCTCGCATACAAAGGTGATGCAATGGTAAGGAATATCCTCAGGACAGCGCTCGTGGCGGGTGCCGGTGCGGCGATCACGTGGGCGCTGCAGTCGATGCTCGAGCAGCGTCGGTCGCAGCGGCACGTGTCGCACAAGGCGGAGCGCAAGGCCGCTGTCTCGGATTGGGAAAACGAAGGCGGAGGCCTGGCTCCCGGGCACGATCCACGGGCCTGATGTCGGGCCTTCAGCACGCGTCCCCGTCCGGCTGGCGCTTTCGCAAGCTCGACGAAGCGACGTCTGCCTCCGACACGAGGTCGGGGGCAGACGCGCGCCATTACGGGTTCCGCAACGAAACCCGGCAAAGCACGTATATTCGGGGGATGCGCGACGCCCCTGCCAAGTCCCGTGCATCCGCGCAGCGCCTGCCGTTGCGCGTGGCGTTTCCGCTGGCGCTGGGCATCATCCTCTCGCTTGGAATTCTCGCGTTTTCGGAGATCGGCTCGCGCGAGTTGCAGCAGGTCGTCGAGTCGCATTCGGCGTCGCTGGAAATGCAGACGACGCTCTACGAGATCCTGGGCTTCGTCACCGACGCCGAAACTTCGCAGCGCGGCTATCTGCTGACCGGCAAGCCCGAGTATCTCGATCCCTACAAGCAGGCGCGTCCCAAGATCGAAGACCGCTTCCGCCAGATCAATGCATTGCTGACGCGTGACGGCACGCCTGCCCAACGCGAGCAGGTCACGCAGATCAGCAACCTCGTCGGCAAACGGCTCGGCGAGATCGACGCCACGCTGGCGTTGTACGACCGCAGTGGCCGCGACGTTGCATTCGAGCTGATGAACACGGGGCTCGGCAAGCAGGCGATGGATGACCTGCGCACCGACATCGACTCGATGGGCGCAGAGCAGCGTGCGGCGATGACCGTCAGCGATTCGCGATGGAAGCACGACATCGACTTTGCGCGCTTCTCCGTTCAATGGCTGACCGCTTGCACGGTGATCCTGCTACTCGTCGTCTGGCTGCTCGCGCGCCGCGAAGTTCGCCAGCAGGACGAGCGCCGCAAGCGGCTTTCCACCGAGAGCGAGCGTCTCGAGCGCGATGTGCGCGATCGCACGTCCGAGCTGACCGAGCTCTCCACCTATTTGCAGGTTGTGCGCGAGGAGGAAAAATCGCGGCTGTCACGCGACATCCACGACGAGCTCGGCGGAATCCTGGTCAGCGCCAAGATGGACGTATCCAATGTCGCGCAATCCATCGCCAAACACGACCCGGTCTCCGCCAAACGGCTCGACCGCGCACTGGCCGCGCTCGATGAAGGCGTCACCATCAAGCGACGGATCGTCGAGGAATTGCGTCCGACGCTGCTCGACAACCTGGGGCTCGTCGCCGCCATCGACTGGCAGGTGCACGAGGTCTGTGACCGCTCCGGCCTGCGCTGCGAGTTGAACCTCGCCGACGACGCGTCCGACGTCCCGCCGGGCGTCGGCATCGCGCTGTTCCGCATCCTCCAGGAAGCGCTGACCAACGTGGTCAAGTACGCAGGGGCGAAGACGGTCAGCATCGACCTGTTGCGCGACGAAGAGGGTGTTTCGCTGATTATCAGCGACGATGGCATCGGCCTCCCCGATCGCGCTTCGCGCGACAGCCTGTCCCACGGCATCACCGGCATGCGCCAGCGCGTGCGCGCGCTGGCGGGCGAGTTTTCGATTCACGGCGAGCCCCGCCGTGGCACACAGATCGAAGTCTGGGTCCCGTTGTCGCGCACGCCGGAAACAGGCGACGATGACGCAGACGGCGCCAATGCCGGCGTTCCCGCAAGCGCGCCGCTTGTCGAGCCGCCGCGAAGTGCCGCCACCGCAAGTGATGCATCCGACGACTCCGCCAACGATTCGTCCGCGCGCGGACCCGCCACCGCCAGTGGCGGCTGAAGTCGCCTAAACCTGCGCGAGAGCGCGGGCGCCGCTGCCGCGGATCGCGCTTGCGCGTGATGCGCCGATTGCCGATACTCGGCGTCCGATGCGCACCGTCACTGCCACGCGATATGTCACGCCACTGCGCGAAGGCGGGTCGCTGCCCGCCATCGTCGAAGCCGACGACGCCGGGCTCTACGTCTTGAAATTCCGCGGTGCGGGCCAGGGCGCGCGTACGCTCGTCGCCGAGTTGGTCGCCGGCGAAATCGCACGTACGCTGGGTTTGCGGATGCCGGAGCTCGTGTTCGTCGAACTCGATGACGACTTGGCACGCAGCGAGCCCGACCCGGAGATCCAGGCGCTGATCCGCGCAAGCGTCGGACTGAACCTCGCGCTCGATTACCTGCCCGGCTCGACGACCTTCGATCCGCTTGCCGACGCGCCCGACGCCGACATCGCTTCGCGGATCGTCTGGTTCGACGCATTCGTATCCAACGTCGACCGTATGCCGCGCAACACCAACATGCTGATGTGGCATCGCAACCTGTGGCTGATCGACCACGGCGCCGCGTTCTATTTCCACCACGCCGGCGAAGATTTCGTCCAGCGTGCGACAGACCCGTTCGCGCGCATCCGCGAGCACGTGCTGCTGCCGCAGGCCAGTGCGCTGGCGCGCGTCGACGCGGCGATGGCCGCGGGCCTGGACGATGATGGCATCGAGCGCATCGTCGGACACATCCCTGACGGATGGCTCGAATCCGGAATCGATTCGCGCGATGCGGCGCGCCAGCGCGCCGGCTATCGCGACTACCTGCGCGCGCGGCTCGCGTCGCCGCGTATTTTTGTCGAGGAAGCGATCCGTGCCCGATCACAACACCTATGACTACGCGGTGATCCGCGTCGTGCCGCGGGTCGAGCGCGAGGAGTTCATCAACGTCGGCGTCGTCGTTTCGTGTCCCGCGATGGACTTCCTGGATGCCGCGATCGACGTCGATCCGGCACGCATTGCCGCGCTCGACCCGACGCTCGATGTGGCGATGCTTCGCCAGCACTTGGAAAGCATCGGGCGCATCTGCGCAGGGGGCCCTGCCGCGGGCCCCATCGGACAACTTTCCGCGCGCGAGCGCTTCCGCTGGTTGACGGCGCCGCGCAGCACGGTCATCCAGTTTTCGCCTGCGCACACCGGGCGCTGCGCAGAACCGCGCGCACTGCTGGTACGGCTGCTGGAACAACTCGTCCGCGTCCCGCGCGCGAAGCGCGAGGATTTGATGCGCTGACCGCCCGTCCCACGCAGAACTATCTGTGGGAGTGAGCTTGGCGTCGCGTGCTGCCGACGAAACGCCGGCCTGCGGGCGGCTCCAAAGAAAGCGGCCGAACCGCGTCAACGGTCCGGCCGAAAGTCGCACCTGCCGAGGGACAAGGGATGCCCGTCGGCGGCGCGCCCCGCTAGGTTTCGAAGATGATCAGGACTTGCCGAAATGTGTCTTGGCCGCCTTGACGCATTGGTCCTTCGCATCGCCGGCCATCGAGTCGCAGCGTTGGACGGCGACCTTGTAGTCGGCGTCGCGCTTGTCTTCGTTGGCGTCCTTGCGCGCGTCCATCGTCTTCTTCGCCGCGTCGTTGCTCGAGACCGCCGACACCTTGTCGGCCTTGGCGTCGGCCTTGCCGCGCACTTCGCCTGCCTTCGCTTCCTTCACGCAGACATCCTTGGCGTTTCCGGCAAGATCGTCGCACTTTTCCTTGGCTACCTTGTATTGCGACTCGACGCGCGCCACGCGCGCGTCATAACGCGCTGAAGGTGTGCCCTTGTACGCGGCCTCGGCGTCCGCCTTGGCTACGTCGCGCTTGCCTTTCGCTTCCTCGCGGCAGACATCCTTGGCGTTACCGGCCATGCTCTTGCAGCCGGCAACGTCGCTGTCGTATTGCGTCTTGATCTCGGATTTCTGCGCGTTGTACTCGCCCTTCGACATCGTGCCGGTGGCGGCGAAACTGGAACCGGCAAACGCGATGCCGCCGGCAGCCAGCAGACTTACAAGCAGTTTGCTCATGAGCGATCCTCATCTGTGGTGGAAAATGGCGCGGGCCAACGTGTCGGTTCATGCGCACAACCCGCGCCGTGCGCATGTACAGTCGCAACCCCTATGCCAGGGGCAAATTGCAGCACAATCAATAGCTTAACGAGCGCTCCCGATGCCGCCCGGGTAAGCTGCGCGCGCGCATCACGGAAACAACTGCATGCGCGTGGGGGAACACCTACGCGCTCGCGCAGTGCAGATGACGCGCAGCGCCTGTGCGCCGGCGGCACAATCGATTTCAGCGCGCAGCGACGGTTGCAGTCTTCTTGCGCTCGCCATCGGCGCTCAGGAATTCGCACAGCGGCGTCAGCGAGTCGATCCGGTTGGCGATCGTGCGCACGATGGCGATCAGCGGTGCGCCAAGCAGGAGTCCCCAGCCGCCCCAAAGCCAGCCGAAGAACATCACCGAAATGAACACCGCGACGGGATTCATCTTTGACGCGCGTCCCTGCAGCCAATTCTGCAGTAACAGGCCGATCGCCGTGGATGCGATCGCCATGCACAGCAGCAGTCCGAACACGACGCCGGCGTTGGCGAATTGCAGGATCGAGACCGCTGCCATCAACAACAGCGCAAACACGATCCCCACGTAAGGAATGGCGTGCAGCACGGCCACGCACGCGGCCCAGAATGCCGCACGCTCGACGCCGAACGCCAGGAAAACGCCCCATAGCGCAAAGCCGAGCGCGACGTTGGTCGACAACATCACCAGCAGGTAGCGCTGCACGTGGCCGTCGATCTCGTCGAGGATTTCCACGGTGATACGGCGTTCCCTGAGCGTGTTGCCCGCGACATGCAGCAGCTTGCGGCGGAAGGTATTTCCGGCCGCCAGCAGGAACATCGTCACCGCAAGCGCCACGCCGAGCGTCGTCAGCGCTCCGAGCGCGTTTACGCCGTCGGAGGTCAGCCGGTCGATGATGCCGGGGCTGGCCACTGGCGGCGACGCGGGCTCGCCGGAGACTTCGCTTGCGGCCTTCTTGAGCTCGGCGGCGGCTTCCTTCACATGCGAAATGGGCGACGGCCCGGGATTGTTGAGCAGCGTGCGGATACGCATCCGCAGCGTGTGCGCGGCTTGCGGCAAGTCCGACAACGCGCTCACCGCCTGGTCGCGCAGCCCGTATCCGCCGCCGACGATGCACGCCAGCAAGACCGCGATGACGATGCCGGCGGCCACCGACTCCGGGATATGCCACTCGGCGAGCTTGTTGACGATCGGGCGCAGCGCATACGCGCCGAAGATGCCGACGACGATGGGAATGAGGAAATCCTGCGCAAGCTTCAGCGCGGCGACACTCGCGATGACCGCGATCGCTATCAGTGCGGCTTCCACACGACGCGCGCGCCGCGTTTTCTCGACGTTGGAATCCATGGGTCGCGACTGATGCGCCGCGGACGGCGCATCAGTCAGGACGCTGGACGGGAAGGAGGGAGAGCGGCTCCCGGTCAGTTGGGCTTGGCTTTGTCGGCGGCCTTTTCAACGGCGTTGCCGCCGGCCTTGACGTCCTTGCCGGCACCTTCGACGGTATTGCAGCCGACCAGCATGGTGGTGAACGCTGCGGCACAAATGAGAGCGATGAGTCGGGTCATGGGTATTCTCCTTGGTGTGGTTGAACGTAACGGATGCGTGTTTGCAGGGGCTCTCGCATCGATCTGTCATTCGCAGGTCGCGTGCCAGCCGCTTCGGCCTTTGCAATCCGATGCTTGGCGCCGGCAGCCGAACGCCGGCGGGTCAGTTTTCCGGACCGCGCTTGTAGTGCTTACACCGATGTCAGCGAACGTGCTGCCGCCTAGCGCGCAGCGGCCAATTCCTCGAGGACGTTGCGCACGCGGTCGTACTCACGGGACTTGTCGAAGAAATAATCGGCGCCCAGCGCGAGACTGCGGTCGCGGTATTGCGGAATCGCGTAATTGGTGAGGACGATGACCTTCGCGCCTGGCGGTCGTACGGGTGCGAGCGCCTTCAACACACCGAGTCCGGTCCCCTGCTTCAGCTGCAGGTCGAGAATCACCGCATCCCATTCGCCGCTGGCCAGCGCCGCCACCGCGCCGCGTTCGCTGTCCGCCTGCCCGACAACCTTGATGTTGCCCGTCGCTGTCAGCGATTCGATCAGGCGCTCACGAATGATCGGGGAATCCTCGATCAGCACAACACGCAATTGCGCTCCGGTCGTCATCGCGCCCACCTTGCAGGAACGCGCCGGCGACTGCCGCCGGTCCGCAGGCGATGCAATTGCGAGGCGTCGCGTGCGGCCATCATTCTATGAGGTGGTTCTTGATCGCGTAATAGGTGAGGTCGGCGTTGGTTTTCATCGCCATCTTCTCGAGCACGCGCGAGCGGTAGGTGCTGACTGTCTTGACCGAAAGGTGCAACTCGTCGGCGATCTTGGATACGGGCTGGCCGCCCGACAGCTTGGTGAAGATCTGGAATTCGCGTTGCGAAAGCCGTGCGTGCAACGGCGCATCGCTGTCCCCGCTGACACCATCGGCCAGCACCTGCGCAAGGTTGGCGCTCACGTACTTGCGCCCGCGCATGGCCGTGCGGATTGCGCCGACGAGCTGCGTCGACGCCGTCTCCTTGTTGACGTACCCGGACGCGCCCGCGCGCAGCAGGTTGACCGCGTACTGCTCCTCGGCGAATCCGGAGAGCATCAGCACCGGCAATTCGGGCTTCGCGTGCTTGATCGCCTTCAGCGTGTCGATGCCGTTCTTGTCGGGCATCGAGATGTCGAGCAGCACGACATCGAACTCGGCGCCGCGCACCAGTGCGATGCACTCGTTGCCGGTGGCCGCCTCGCCGGCGACCTCCATGTCGATCTGGTCGGCGATGAACTGCTTCAGTCCGGCGCGAACGATCGCGTGATCGTCGGCAATCAAGATTCGAATCATGACATCCTGGAGGTGGTTGAACGGACAGCCTGCATCACGACGCGGCGCCGTCGGCATCGGCGGCGTGATAGGCCGTCAAGCGGTTGTAGAGCGTCTTAAGGCTGACGCCCAGCAGTTCCGCGCATTGGCGCTTGTTGCCGCGGCAGTAGTCGAGCGTGGCGAATATCGCCTGGCGTTCCATATCGGCGAGCGGCATGCCCACGACGAATTCGAGCCTTTGACCGCGCGCCTCCGGACAGGCGAGGCTTCCCAGGTTGAGGTCGACAAAATCGTCCGCCATGATGTATGCGCGATGGATGGCGTTGCGCAATTCGCGCACGTTGCCCGGCCACGAATGGCGGCGGATGGCCTCGAGCGCGTTGCGTGACAAGCGCTTTTGCGTGCCCGCCTCGGCGTTGAGCTCGCGCAGGAAATGCTCGGCGAGCAACTCGGCGTCATCCTCGCGGTCGCGCAACGGCGGCAGGTGCAGCGGAAATACCGCCAGCCTGTACATCAGGTCCTCGCGCAGGACATTGTCGCGCACGGCGGCCGACGGCTCACGGTTGGTGGCTGCGAGCACGCGCACGTTGGCCGTGAGTTCGCGGTCACCACCGATGCGCGAGAACTTGCCGGTCTCGAGCACCCGCAACAGGCGGACCTGCATGTCAGGTGCCATCTCGGTGATCTCGTCGAGGAACAACGTGCCCGCTGCAGCGCGCTCGAAGCAGCCGGCGTGCTGGCGGTTGGCGCCCGTGAACGCCCCCTTTTCATATCCGAACAGCTCGGCCTCGATCAAGTTGGACGGAATGGCTCCGCAGTTGATCGCAATGAACGGTCCGCGACGGCGCAGCGACAGGTCGTGAAGCGAGTGCGCCACGAGCTCCTTGCCGCACCCCGACTCCCCGGTGATGAGGACGGTGGCGTCGGTGGGGGCGACCTTGGCGATCATCGAGAACACGTACTGCATGCCCGCGGAATTTCCATAGAGTTTGCCGAAGCGTGCGGGCGCCGGCCGCGACGCCGCACGTACGGCGTCGAGAAAAGGCAGGCTCACCACGTTTTCGGATGTCAGGATTTCCATGTTTCAGCGGGGTATTCGTTATTGTGTTGGCATCGTACGGAATGCGCCGCCATCCGCCCCATCGGCGCGCTGCCCAATCGCCTGTAGGCGCGTTCCTACGCGAGCGTTGTCAAAATTACCCGCGCGGTTCGCCGTCTTCGCGCGGTCGTTGCGCGATGGCATGCCGATAGAGTTCGTCGCGCGCCACGCCGGTCATCTGCGCGACGACGTGCGCGGCGCGCGCCGGCGACATTTCGGCGACGAGCGCCTTGACCCAGCGATACGCGTCCGCCGCCGCCGGCGCGACAGCGTGCGCGGCCTCGGGCGCATCGACGATCAACACGAATTCGCCGCGCTGCCGATTGGCGTCGGCGGCAATCCACGTGCCCGCGTCCGCAAGCGGCATGGCGGTGATGCTTTCGAACGTCTTGGTGAGCTCTCGCGCGACGACCAGCGTGCGTGTTGCGTCGAGCGCTGCGGCCAGCGCCGCAACCGTCTTCACGACGCGATGCGGCGCCTCGTGAAACACCAGCGCGGCATCCAGCGCCGCCACCGATTCGAGCAGTGCATCGCGTTCTCCGCGCTTGCCCGGCAGGAAACCCACGAACAGGAAACGCGGCGCGGCGAGTCCTGCGGCCGAAATGGCGGCGATCAACGCGGACGGGCCGGGAATGGGCACGGCACGAAAACCCGCGTCGCGTACCGTGCGCACGACGCGCGCGCCGGGGTCGCTGACGGCGGGCGTGCCGGCATCGGTGATCAGCGCGACGCTATTGCCGGCGGCCAGCGCGGCGACGACTTCCGCTGCCCGCAACGCCTCGTTGTGCGCGTGCAGCGACCGCGGGCGCACGCCTACGCCGTAGTGCGCGAGCAGCACGCCTGAAACGCGGGTGTCCTCGGCGTAGATCGCGTCGACCGACGCCAGCACGTCGAGCGCGCGCAGCGTGATGTCACGCAGATGGCCCAGCGGCGTGGCGACCACATATAATGTCGCCGCAGTTGCACGCCCGGCGCTCCCCGCGGGCACTTGCGCCGTACCCCCATCCGATTCGCGCTCTTCCAATGCGCCCTTTCCGCTTTCGCGATTTTCGTCCGCTGCACATGCTGCAAGCGCTGGCGACGCTGACGCTGTTTGCGGCCGCCGCATTTTGCGCCGCACAAGATGCGCCGGCAAGCAACGCGCCGGCGGCGATGGACGCGGCGCCGGCGTCCGGCGACGCCCAGGCGTTGCCGTCGATGCAGCCGTCACCGGCGCAAACGCTGCCGCTGCAGCCGCCGCCCGCTCCAGTGCCGATGGCGCCGGACATCGCGCTCGTGCTGCCGCTCGACGCCACCGACTACGCGCGCGCCGCCGAAGCGGTGCGCGCAGGCTTTCTCGACGCGGCGCAGGCGGCCGGTGCGACCAGCCGGGTCAACGTCATCGGCCACGGCGACAGCGACAGCGACATCGTCGCCGCCTTCCAGAAGGCGCGCGACGCCGGCGCGCACGTGATCGTCGGTCCGCTGGTGCGCGACCAGCTACGCGTGCTTGCGAATGCGAATCTCGACCTGCCGCCGACGATCGCGCTCAATCAGCTCGACGACGGCACGCCGCTTCCACCGCTCGTCTACACGCTCGCGCTCGCCATCGAGAGCGACGCACGGGTCGTTGCGCGACGCGCGCGCGAGGATGGAGCCACCCGTGCGGCGGTGATCGTCAGCGCGGCGCCGCTGATGACCCGCTTCGCCGGCGCCTTCAGCGGC
>DATCFA010000031.1:0-2201 GCA_036509805.1 Casimicrobiaceae bacterium | reverse complement strand
CGCATAGAATGCCTTCGACTCGCGGCCATCGTCGTCGACATACACACGGCCGTCGGTCAGCACGCCGTCGACGTCCAGCGTCAACAGCCTGATTGCGGCGAGTCGCGCAGCGAGCTCCGGTGTCATATCACGCGCGCGCGGAAAAGGTCGTGCATGTGGACGGCGCCGATCAACAGCCCTGCGTCATCGATGACCAGCAGGTTGGTGACGCGCGGCGACATTTCCATCTTCTCGATGCAGTCGATGGCCATGCGGTTGGCGCCGATCGTGCGCGGCGTGCGCGACATCAGGTCGGCGATGGGCAGCGTCGTCGCGTGGTCGATCTGCGTGATCGAGCGGCGCAGGTCGCCGTCGGTGAATATGCCCACCGCGTGGCCGCCGGCGCCGACGACCGCCGTCATTCCCATCCCCTTGCCGGTCATTTCGACGATCGCCTCGGCGAGCGTGGCGTCGTAGCGGACGGTGGGCAGCGCGCTGCCGGTGCGCATGACGTCCGACACCTTGACCAAAAGCCGCCTGCCGAGCGTGCCGCCCGGATGCGAGCGCGCGAAGTCGTCGGCGGAAAATCCGCGCGCATCGAGCAGCGCCAGTGCGAGCGCGTCGCCCAGCGCCAGCGCAGCCGACGTGCTCGCCGTGGGCGCAAGACCCAGCGGGCAGGCCTCGGCGTCGACTGCCGCGTCGAGATGAACGTCGGCGTTCTGCGCCAGCGACGACTGCTCGTTGCCGGTGATCGCCACCACTTTCGCGCCCTGGCGCTTGATGTGCGGCAGCAGCAGCGTCAATTCGTCGGTCTCGCCGGAATTCGACAGCATGACGACGACATCGCCCGGCGCGATCATGCCGAGGTCGCCATGGCTCGCTTCCGCCGGATGCACGAAGAACGCCGGCGTGCCGGTGGAGGCGAGCGTCGCCGCGAGCTTGCGCGCGACGTGTCCGGACTTGCCGATGCCCGATACCACGACGCGGCCCTCGCAGGACAGCAGCAGCGCGACCGCGGCGATGAAAGCGTCGCCCAGGCGCGCGGCCAGCGCGTCGATTGCGCGCGCCTCGGTGGCGAGCACGTCGCGGGCGAGCTTCAACGCGCGCGCGCCGTCGACATTTCGGGGCGGTTGGATCACGCGGACGAGTATACCTGCGGCATTTGCGTGGTAAGTTTGGCGCCAAGGGGAGCGTTGCGCCGCCCGCGCCGGGCGGCAGCACGCCGACGATACCGGCCGCGCCCGCGCGCATTGCGCGGGACTTCAAGTTCACGACCGACAGCGAGCTTCGCCACGATGCCGCATATCCTGCAATCGATCCTCGTGCTGCTGGCGGCGGCCGTCATCGTCGTCGTCGTATGCCGCCTGCTGCGGCTGCCGGCGATTCTCGGCTACCTGCTGATCGGCGTTGCCGTCGGCCCGTTCGGTTTCCGCTGGATCCCGGACAACGAAAGTACGCGCTTCTTTGCCGAGTTCGGCATCGTGTTCCTGCTGTTCTCGATCGGCCTCGAGTTCAGCCTGCCGCAGTTGAAGTCGATGCGTCGCGCGGTATTCGGCCTCGGCCTGACCCAGGTGGCGGTGACGACGCTGGTGGCGCTCGGCGCGTTCTGGTGGTTCTACGGCAGCTGGCAAATCGGACTGGTGCTCGGCGCGGCGCTGGCGATGAGCTCGACGGCGATCGCGTCCAAGATGCTCGCCGAGCGCAACGAGCTGGCGACGCCCTACGGTCGCGACGTGATGGCGATCCTGTTGTTCCAGGACCTGGCCGTCGTCGCGTTCCTGATCATCATCCCGTCGCTCGCGCACCCGGGCAAGGAGATGATGGAGCACCTTGGCTGGGCGGCGCTGAAGGCGGTCGGCGTGCTGTCGATCATCCTCTATTTCGGCCAGAAGCCGTTGCGCCTCTGGTTCCGGCTGATCGCGCGCCAGCGCTCGACCGAGCTGTCGATGCTGAACCTGCTGCTGGTCACGCTCGGCCTCGCGTCGCTGACCGCCTACGCCGGACTGTCGCTCGAGCTCGGCGCATTCATCGCCGGCATGATGATCGCCGAGACGGAGTTCCGCTACGAAGTCGACGAGCACGTGGCGCCGTTTCGCGACGTGCTGCTGGGACTCTTCTTCGTCACCGTCGGCATGTCGCTCGACCTGCGCGTCGTCTACGCGAACGTGGGGCTCGTGCTGCTGCTGCTGCTGATCCCGGTGGTGGGCAAGCTGCTGCTGGTC
>DATCFA010000030.1:0-14717 GCA_036509805.1 Casimicrobiaceae bacterium | reverse complement strand
TCGGACAGCCTGCCACATTGTGCCCGATTCGCGACGGCCGTCGGCGCCGCGCATGCCGGTTGACTTTCGGCGCCCTGACGCGCAACGATTGCGGCGTTTCACAACCCACTGGAGAACGACGATGGCCGATGACCTTCCGCCACCTGCAGCGTTGCCGCCGCCGACCGCGGAGCCGCCGGTGAGCGCCGCGCTGGTAGTCTATGCACTGTACGCGTTGACGGCGGGGGTCTCGCTCTTGTCGGCGGGCTTCCACATCGTGCCGCTGTTGAGCTTGGTCGGCGTCATCGGCCTCGTCATCGCGTACGTCAAGCGCGCGGACGCGCGCGGAACGTGGGTCGCGTCACACCTGAGTTACCTGATCCGTACGTTCTGGTGGGCGATGCTGTTCGGCATCGTCTGCTGGGTGCTCGGCTGGATACTCGCGGTGACGATCATCGGCATTCCGCTCGCGCTGCTGCTGTGGATCGCCACGCCGCTGTGGATCATCTACCGGATCATTCGCGGCTACCTGTGGTTCAAGGACAGCAGGCCGGTTCCGGTCTGACGCCGACCCGAAACCTGCCCTCACCCTGACCCTCTCCCGCAGGCGGGAGAGGGGACGCTTCGGCGCGACACTCGACCGTCTCCCGCAGGCGTGAGAGGGGACACTCTGGGCGCGATGCCCCGGAGGTCAGCGGTTGCGCGCCATTGCGGCGGCGTTGGTGTACGTCCACTGCACCAGCGCGTCGAGCGCTGCACGCGCGTGCGCGGCGCGCGGATGATTGACGATGGCGACGACAATCCAGCGCGTGCCTTGCGCATCGATCACATAGCCCGCCAGCGCGCGCACGCCATCGAGCGTTCCGGTCTTCAGCAGCGCCTGGCCCGCGACGTCGCCGTTCTGGAAGCGCTGCTGCACGGTGCCGTCAATGGCCGCCACGGCGAGCGAGCTTGCGAACTCGTCGCGCAGCGGGCTCGCATCGGCGAGCGCCAGCAGGCGCGCGAGCGAGCGCGCCGAAATCCGGTCTTCGCGAGAAAGCCCCGATCCGTTGCGGATCACGAGTCCTGGCATTGGTATTTTCTCGCGCGCCAACCAGCGGCGGATCACGGCGGCGGATTTCGCCGGCGTCGCCGGCAGCGGCTGCGACGCCGCGGCGAGCGTCAGGAAGAGCTGGCTCGCCATCACGTTGTTGGACAGCTTGTTGATGTCACGGATGATGTCGTACAACGGCGGCGAGAGCAGCGTCGCGAACGGCTCGACGTGCGCCGGCGCGCGGCCTTCGCGGACGGCGCCGGCGAAGTGTCCGCCGGCGGCGTTGAAATAGGCGGTGAACATCCCTTGCACGTAGTGCGGGTGGTCGAGCAGCGCGACGTACCAGTCGCGCGCGCCGCAATCCTGCGCATAGCGGCCGCTGAACGCCACGCCGGCGCTCGTGCGCTGATCGACAAACGCCGCGCCGGCGTCGCTGCGCCAGTCACCGCACGACGACGTGGGGTCCAGCGCCAGTGCGCTGCGCAAGGCAATGCCCGCCAGCGGCGGCTCCATCGCCACGTCGACGGTGGTCGACGCAGCGTTCGGGGCGAACGTGAAGCGCACCGACTTGAAGTTGACCAGCAGCGCGTCGGGGCCCACGTTGTACGGCTTCAACGGCTCGCCGTCGAACGCCGCCGGATCGTGCGGCGGAAGCAGAAATTCGCTGCGGTCGAGCACGAGGTCGCCGCGGATGTCGTCGAGGCCGTTGAGCCGCAGCGACGCCATGAACGACTGCCATTGTTCGATGGTGATCTTGGGGTCGCCATGGCCCTTCAGCACGAGGTCGCCGTCGAGCACGCCGTCCTTCAGCGTGCCGCGCAGGAATGCGTCGGTGCGCCAGCGGTAGTCGCGCCCGAGAAGTTCCAGCGACGCGAGCGTGGTGACGAGCTTCATCACCGACGCCGGCGCCATCGGCCGCTGCGGCTGCCACGCGAACAACGGTGCACCGGCGTTGGCGCGTTGCACGACGAACGCGACGTTCGACAGCGGCACGCCGGCATCGAGAAACGCGCGCGTGACGGCGCGCGGCGGCGGCGCCGCGTGCGCCGCCGCGCACGCGCACAGCACCAGTAACAGCGTGAGTGCGCGCTTCACAGGCGGTCGAGGATTTCCGCGGTGCCCTGCGTGAGCATCGCGAATTCGTCGTCGGTGACGATGTACGGTGGCATGAAATAGACGGTGTTGCCGATCGGCCGCAGCAGAATCCCGCGCGCCAGCGCCTCGCCGAAGAACCATTGCGCGAAATCCGCGCGCGGCGCGTCGACGTCGAACGCAACGATCATTCCGCAGCGCCGCCAGCCGCGCACGCGCGGATGCGCGGCAAGCGCCTGCGCGAGCGTATCCCATCGACCGGCCTTCGCGCGATTGGCGACGATCACGTCGCCTTCTTCGAACAGATCCAGCACGGTGAGCGCTGCACGGCACGCGAGCGCATTGCCCGTATACGAGTGCGAATGCAGGAATGCCTGCGCGACGCTGTCGGCATAGAACGCCGCGTAGATGGCGTCGCTCGCAAGGACCACCGACAGCGGCAGTACGCCGCCGGTAATGCCTTTCGAAAGGCAGATGAGGTCCGGCGCGATCGCCGCCTCGCCGCAGGCGAACATCGAACCCGTGCGACCGAATCCGGTCATGATCTCGTCGGCGACGAGGTGCACGTCGTAGCGCGAGCAGAGCTCGCGCGCACGCCGCAGGTAGCCTGCGTCGTACATCCGCATGCCGGAGGCGCCCTGCACCAGCGGCTCGACGATCAGCGCGGCCACCGAGGCGTGATGCATCGCGAGATGGCACGCGAGCGCGTCGGCCGCGCGCTGCGAGGCGACTTCCCGCGATTCGCCGTCGCGTGGCACTGGCGAGTCGATGCGCGTCTGCGCCGTCAGCAGCGGGGCATACGCGTCGCGAAACAAGGCGATGTCGGTCACCGCCAGCGCGCCCGCCGTTTCGCCGTGATAGCTTCCCTCGAGGTGCAGGATCCCGCATTTTTGCGGATGGCCGCGGTTGCGCCAGCAATGCACGCTCATCTTGAGTGCGATCTCGACCGCCGACGCGCCGTCGCTGGCGAAGAACGCATGGCCGAGTCCGCGCGGCGCCAGCGCTGCGAGGCGCTCGGCAAGCTCCACGGCCGGGCGGTGCGTGAAGCCTGCGAGCATCACGTGGTCGACCGCGCGGAGTTGCGCGCCGATCGCCGCGGCGATCCGCGGGTTGGCGTGGCCGAACAGGTTGACCCACCACGAGGAGACGCCGTCGAGATAGCGGTTGCCGTCGAAGTCGGTCAGCCATGCGCCTTCGGCGTGCGCGATGGGCACCAGCGGCAGCGTCGCGTGTAGCTTCATCTGCGTGCACGGATGCCAGACCGCGGCGTGGCTGCGCGACAGCCAGTCGGCGTTGGCGCTCATCGGAGCGGCCGCCATCGGTGCGGCGTCGCCGACACGGGTGCGGCGCCGCACGTGCCGTGCGCCGTCGGCGTGCCGCGCGGGCCGCGTGTCACGCAAGCCGCGCGTGCAGCCGCTCGACCGCCGCGACGAGCTGACGCGTGATACCGGGCTCGCGCACCGAGTGGCCGGCGTCCGGCACCACCAGGTACTCGGCTTCGGGCCACGCCTGCGCCAGCGTCCACGCGCTGACCGGCGGGCACACGGCGTCGTAGCGCCCCTGCACGATCGTCGCCGGCAGGTGGCGAATCCGGTGCAGGTTGCCGACGAGCTCGTCTTCCATCAGGAACGCATGGTTGACGAAGTAATGCGCTTCGATGCGCGCGATCGCCAGCGACGCCGTGTCGCCGACGGGTGGCGACGCGTCGGGCGCCGGCAGCAGCGCCGAGCACGCGATCTCGTAGCGGTCCCAGGCATTCGCCGCGGCGAGATGGATCGCCGGGTCGGGCGAAGTCAGCCGCCGGTAGTACGACGTGAGCATGTCGTCGCGCTCGTCCTCCGGAAGGAACGTCATGAACGCGTGCCACGCCTCGGGAAACACGTGCCGCGCGCCGTGCATGAACCAGTCGATCTCGCCCGCGCTCGCGAGGAAGATGCCGCGCAGCACGAGCCCCAGGCAGCGCTGCGGATGCGCCTCGGCGTACGCGAGCGCCAGCGTCGAGCCCCACGAGCCGCCGAACAGCGCCCAGCGCTCGATCCGCAGGTGCCCGCGCAGGCGCTCCATGTCGGACACCAGGTGCCACGTCGTGTTGTCGGTGATTTCGGCGTACGGCGTCGAGCGTCCGGCGCCGCGCTGGTCGAACATCACGATGCGGAAGAACGCGGGGTCGAAGAAGCGCCGGTGATAGGGCAGGAACCCGCCGCCGGGACCGCCGTGCACGAACACGATCGGCACGCCGGACGGGTTGCCGCACTCCTCCCAGTAAAGCGCGTGGCGCGTGTCCACCGGCAACTTGCCGGACGCGTGCGGCTCGATGTCCGGCCACAGGAACTCGTCGTGCGCGTCGTGGCGCGTCGCGTCGTTCATCCGCGTCTGACTGCGCAGGGGGCCATCGGGCTCATGTTGCAAGCATAAACAATCGCGGCGCGCCGTGGCGCGCCGCGTGCGACCCGGCCGGCAACGACACGCCGCGGCGCTTCAGCGCCGTGCGCGCGGCGCGACGACTTTCTGCCGCTGCGCGCCGAGCCCCTCGATGCCGAGCTCGACCACGTCGCCGGCCTTCAGGTATCGCGGGGGCTTCATCCCCATCCCCACGCCAGGCGGCGTGCCGGTGGTGATGACGTCGCCGGGCAACAGCGTCATGTAGCGCGACACATCCGCCACGAGTGCGGCGGCACCGAAGATCATCGTCCGCGTGCTGCCGGTCTGGCGGCGCTCGCCGTTGACGTCGAGCCACATGTCGAGGTTCTGCGGATCCTTGATTTCGTCACGCGTCACCATCCACGGCCCGATCGGCCCGAACGTGTCGCAGCCCTTGCCCTTGCCCCACTGCGACGCGCCGTGCTTGAGCTGGTACTCGCGCTCGGAGACGTCGTTGACGACGCAGTAGCCGGCCACGTACTTCAGCGCGTCCTTCTCGGACACGAAACGCGCCGTGCGGCCGATGACGATGGCGAACTCGACTTCCCAGTCGGTGTGCGTCGAATCCGGCGGCAGCACGATGTTGTCGTTCGGCCCGACGATGCATGTCTCGGCCTTGAAGAAGACGATCGGATGCTCGGGAATCGGCGCGCCGGTCTCGCGCGCGTGATCGACGAAGTTGAGACCGATCGCGATGAATTTCGACGGCGTGGCGACGCACGGCCCCAAGCGCGGCTTGCCCTTGACCAGCGGAAGCTTGCGCGTGTCTAGCTTTTTCAGCGCCGCCAACGATGCCGGCGACAGCGCCGTGCCGTCGATGTCCTTCACCTTGCGCGACAGGTCGCGCAGCTTGCCGTCGGCGTCGATCAGGCCGGGCTTTTCGCGGCCGGCGGGTCCATAACGTACGAGTTTCATCGGAATCTCCTGGATGAGGGGGTGGTTGCGGGATTGGCTAGATCGTCATGCCGCCGTCGATCGAAAAGACCTGCCCGGTGGCGAACTGCGATTCGTCGGACGCGAGGAACACGACGATGGGTGCGATTTCCTCGGCTTTCGCAAGCCGTCCCATCGGCTGGCGTGCGATGAACATCTTGCGCGCCTCGACGGGATCGTCGAACGCATTGATACGCCCGGCGAGCGACGGCGTGTCGACGGTGCCTGGCGCGATGGCATTGCAGCGCACGCCCTTTTGCACGTAGTCGGCGGCGACCGCCTTGGTCAGCCCCACGACGGCGGCCTTGCTGGCGCCATAGACGAAGCGGTTGGGCAGCCCCTTGATCGAGCCGGCGACGGAAGCCATGTTGATGATGCTCGACGCGCGGCCGCCGCGCGCGAACTTGTCGAGCATCGCCGGAAGCGCTGCGCGGATCGCCACGTACATCGCGCGCACGTTGAGGTTGAAGCTGAATTCCCAGTCGGACGGCGTGCACTCGAGGATCGTGCCGTGGTGGACGAATCCCGCGCAGTTGAACATCGTATCGAGCGGCGACAGCGCGCCCACCAGCGCCTGCACGGCGGCATCGTCCATCACGTCGAGCTTGTGCGTGGTCACGTTGCCAATGCCGGCGAATGTCGCCAACAGCTTGTCGTCGATGTCCGTCGCGTGGACGCTCGCGCCTTCCCGCGCCATCGCCACCGCCGCTGCGTGACCGATGCCCTGGGCCGCCGCAGTGACCAGCACGGTGCTGCCTTCGAGTCGCCCTGCCATTCGTATTCCCTCGTGGTGTCGGATCGTTTGCGCGCGAAGCTTGCAGGAGCCTCAGCGCAGCGACGGCGTCATCGAGCGCGAAGGATCGGCCCAGTCGCTGTTGGGAACCTGCGCATACCAGCCCGGGCGCCCCGGATCGCGGTCGTAAGGGTAGCCGCCGAGCTCGTTGTAGAGCGCGTGGTAGCGCGCAAGCTTGTCGCGATCGAGCGTGATGCCGAGACCCGGCGCATCCGGCACGCGGATCGCGCCGCCGACGTAGCGCATCGGGCCGCCCGCGATGACGTCGTCGGTCAGATGGTGGTAGTGCGCGTCGGCCGCGTAACCCAGGTTCGGCAGCACCGCACCCAGATGCAGCATCGTCGCGAGCTGGATGCCCAGCTCGCCCGAGCTGTGCACGGCGACGCCGATGCCCATCGTCTCGCAGACGCCGGCGGCCTTGATGCAAGGGCGGATGCCGCCCCAGAACGTCGTGTCGAGCAGCACGACGTCGACGCCGCCACCGCGGATGTTGGCGGCTAGCTGTTCGAAGTTGACGACGACGGTGTTGGTCGCGATCGGCAGCGGCACGAATTGCCTGAGCCGCGCGAGTTGCGGCAACCCCCATACCGGATCCTCGAAATAATCGTTGCGCACATCGAGGATGCCATTGCCGAACGCGATCGCGTCGGCGAGCGACAGCGCCGAATTGGGGTCGTAGCGGAAGCGCCCGCCGGGAAACGCGGCCGCCAGCGCGCGGTAGCACGCGAGCTCGTGCGCCGGCGGGTAGACGCCACCCTTGAGCTTGTGCGACGTGAATCCGTGGACGGCCGCCAGCTCGCGCGCATGCGCGACGAGCTGTTCGGGTGTGCGCACCTCGCCATTGCCGGTGGCGGCGTCGGCGTAGCGGAAGAACAGGTAGCTCGCGAACTCGACGCTGTCGCGCAGCTTGCCACCCAGCAGCGCGTGCACCGGTACGCCGAGCTTCTGGCCGATGATGTCGAGGCACGCGAACTCGACGGCCGCGTGCAGTTGCGTGCGGTTGTTGTACAGGCTCGCCGTCGGGTTGCAGATCTTGAGGCGCATCGCCTCGAGCGAGAACACGTCGTGGCCGCGCAGGTACGGCATCAGGCCCGCGAACGCGCGCGTCGCATCTTCGCCGCCGCCGCCCATTTCGCCGAGGCCGCAATAGCCGTCGTCGGTCTCGACTTCGACGATGGTGCGCACGAAGCGCCCCCAGTGCGCGCCATTGCTGTGCAGCAGCGGCGCGTGCAGCGGCACGCTGACGGGTGTCGCGCGAAGGTTCGATATCGCGGTCATCGGGGGAACGTCGGGATCGGTGGCGGTACGGCGTCGAGGCACATCGATTGTACCCGCCGGTTGCGTCCACTGGTATTACCACTTGACCAGTTGCGTGACGGCGATTAGCCTGTCCGCTTACGCGCGAACGGCAACCGCGGTCCGTCGCGTGCGGGCCTTCGCGCGAGCGAGATTTCCCATGCCGTTTTCGAGCATCGAGCCACGCCGGCTGTATCGCCAGATTGCCGACCAGATCCGCGCGCTGATCAGGGCCGGCGAGTTCGTCGCCGGCGCACGTCTGCCGCCCGAGCGCGACCTGGCGAGGCAGCTCGGCGTGTCGCGGCCGTCGGTGCGCGAGGCGCTGATCGCGCTGGAGGTCGAGGGCCTGGTCGACGTGCGGATCGGTTCGGGAATCTACGTGCGGATACCCGGCGACGGGCAATCGCCCGATGCGAGCAAGGATGCCGCCGCCGGGCCTTACGAATTGCTGCGCGCGCGGCACCTGATCGAAAGCGAGTGCGCGGCGCTGGCGGCGAAAATGGCGAAAAAGGAGCAGTTGCGGGCAATCGTCGCGGCCCTCGACGACATGCAGCGCGAACTTGCCGCAGGCGACATGCCGCTGGTCGGCGATCGCCTGTTCCATTTGCGGATCGCCGAGGCCACCGGCAACGGCGCGCTGGTGCACGTGATCAGGATGCTGTGGGAGGAACGCACGGGCCCGCTCTACAAGCAGCTCGAGCATCATTACGATTCACCGGGCCTGTGGCAGGCGGCGATCGCCGAGCACCGCGCAGTGGTCGACGCCATCGCATCGCGCGACGCGCCGCGTGCGCGCGCGACGATGCAGCGCCACCTGGATCAGGCCTACAAGCGGTTCAGCAAGGGCTGGGACATGCGCAGCTGATGTCACCAGGGACGCCGTGCAACAGGAAAGGAACACGATGCTAGCTTGCCGTATCCATGCGAAGGAAGACTTGAGGCTCGAGGCGGTGGCAACGCCCGCACTCGACGGTGGACAGGTGCTGGTACGCCTCGGCGCGGGCGGCATCTGCGGCTCCGACCTGCATTATTTTTTCGAGGGCCGCAACGGCAATTTCGTCATCCGCGAACCGCTGATACCCGGACACGAGGCTTCCGGCGTCGTCGCCGCCGTCGGCGTGGGTGTCACGCGCGTGAAGCCGGGCGACCGCATCGCCGTGTCGCCGTCGCACGCCTGCGGGCGATGCACGTACTGCCGCCAGGGCCGCGAGCAGTTGTGCAGCGAGATGAAGTTCCTCGGCAGCGCGAGCCTCTATCCGCACGTGCAGGGCATGTTCCGCGAGACGTTCGTCATGGGCGAGCGCCAGTGCTATCCGGTCGCCGGCGACGTGAGCCTCGGCGAAATCGCATTCGCCGAACCGCTGGCAGTCGCGCTGCACGCGGTCAACCGCGGAGGCGACCTTAAGGGCAAGTCGGTGCTGATCACCGGCGCCGGCACGATCGGCTGCCTGACCGTGATTGCGGCGAGGCTCGCGGGCGCTGCGCGCGTCACCGTCAGCGACATCCTCGACCGCCCGCTGTCCAAGGCGCGCGAAGTCGGCGCCGATGCGACGTTGCGCGCCGATCCCGAGCCCGAGGCGCTCGCGACGCCGCAGTTCGACGCCGCGTTCGAGGTGTCCGGCAGCTTCGCCGCGCTGAAGAGCTGCATCAGCGCAAGCCGCCGCGGATCGCGCATCGTGCAGGTGGGCACGCTGCCGCACGCGCCGCTGCCGCTCGTCGTCAACGACATCATGGCGAGGGAGCTCGACCTGTGCGGCGCGTTTCGCTGGGGCATCGAATTCGACTGGGCGGTCGACTACATCGCGACGCGGCGCGTGGACGTGCGCCCGTTGCTGTCGGAGCAGTTCGCACTGTCCGATGCCGTCGCCGCATTCCACGCCGCCGCGGACAAGACGAAGAGCACCAAGGTGCAGGTCGTCATCGACGATGCCGCGCGCGCGAAGGAGCCCGCATGCTGACGCGCGCCGCGCTGACGATACGCCTGCATGCGGACGACGACGTCGTCATCGCGCGCGCGCAGTTGGTCGGCGGCACGACGCTGATCGACGAGAAGATCAATGTCGTCGGCCTCATTCCGCCGGGTCACAAGGTGGCGGCGCACACGATCGCCAAGGGCGCGCCGGTGAAGCGCTACAACCAGGTCATCGGCTTCGCCAGCAAGGACATCGCCGCCGGTGAGCACGTCCACCTGCACAACCTCGCGATGGGGACGTTCGACCGCGACTACGCGTTCGGCGCCGACGCGCGGCCGACGCAGTACGCGGTGCCGCAGGCGACGTTCGAGGGCATCGTGCGTGCCGACGGCCGCGTCGCCACGCGCAATTACATCGGCATCCTGTCGACGGTCAACTGCTCGGCCACGGTGTCGCGCGGCATTGCCGATCACTTCACGCGCGAGCGGCTGGCGGCGTTCGCCAACGTCGACGGTGTCGTTGCGCTGACGCACGGCTCCGGCTGCGGGATGGACACGCACGGCGAAGGCATGCAGATCCTGCGCCGCACGCTCGGCGGCTATGCAAGGCATGTGAATTTCGCCGGCGTGCTGGTCGTCGGGCTCGGCTGCGAGGCGAACCAGATTTCGTCGCTGTTCGCCGCGCAGCAGCTTGCCGAAGGGCCGCTGTTGCGCACGTTCAGCATCCAGGACGTCGGCGGCACGGCGAAGACGATCGCGCATGGCATCGGACTGATCGAGGAAATGCTGCCGCATGCGAATGCGGTGACGCGCACGACGGTGCCCGCGTCGCACATCACGATCGGGCTGCAATGCGGCGGCTCCGACGGCTATTCGGGCATCACCGCCAATCCGGCGCTCGGCGCGGCGGTCGACCTCCTCGTGCGCCACGGGGGAACCGCGATTCTTTCGGAGACGCCCGAGATCTACGGCGCCGAGCATCTTTTGACGCGGCGCGCGGCGTCGCGCGAAATCGGCGAAAAGCTCGTGTCGCGGATCAAGTGGTGGGAAGACTATACGGCGCGCGAGCGCGGCGAAATGAACAACAACCCGTCGCCGGGCAACAAGGCGGGCGGACTCACGACGATCCTCGAGAAGTCGCTGGGCGCGGTCGCCAAAGGCGGCACGTCCAACCTCAACGCCGTCTACGAATACGCCGAGCCGGTGACGGCGAAAGGGTTCGTCTACATGGACACGCCGGGCTACGATCCGGTGTCGGCGACGGGGCAGGTGGCCGGTGGCGCCAACCTGATCTGCTTCACCACCGGGCGCGGCTCCGCGTACGGTTGCGCACCGGCGCCGTCGCTCAAGCTCGCCACCAATACGCAGTTGTGGGTCAAACAGCAGGAGGACATCGACCTCAATTGCGGCGAGATCGCCGACGGCACCGCCAGCATCGACGAAATCGCGGCGCGCCTGTTCGCGCTGATCCTCGACACCTGCTCGGGCACGCGCAGCAAAAGCGAACTGCATGGCTATGGACAGAACGAATTCATCCCGTGGTACCTGGGCGCCGTGATGTAGGTCGGCTCGTTTGACTTGCACCGGGGTCGCCCGTACGCTGGCAATCAAGCGCCGATCCAATAAAAGCAAGCGGCGTTCTTCGAAATCCAAGGAGGAGAGAATATGAAGGTCTGGCACAAGCTTGGCGTGGCGCTGATCGCGTCCACGGCGCTGCTCGCATCGGGAACCGCGATGGCGCAGGAAAAGCTCACTGTCTGGTGGGTCAAGGGGTTCTACAAATCGGAAGACGACGCACTGTACGAGGCGATCCGCAAGTTCGAGCAGAAATCGGGCGTCAAGGTCGAGCTGTCGCAATACGCGGTGCAGGACGGCATTCCGAAGACTGTCGCAGCACTCGACTCGGGCACGCCGCCGGATGTCGCGTACATCGACGTCTACGACTTCCAGGTGACCGGCAAGTGGGCGTATGACGGCAAGCTGGAGGATCTCTCCGACGTGCTGGCGCCGATCAAGGACAAGTTCCTGCCCAACACGCTGGAGACGACCTATCTGTACAACTCGAAGGCCAACAAGCGCGCGTACTACGCGTTCCCGATCAAGCAGCAGACGATGCATATCGAGTACTGGAAGGACATGCTTGCCGAAATCGGGATGACCGAGGCGGATATCCCGAAGACGTGGAACGAGTACTGGAAATTCTGGTGCGACAAGGCGCAGCCCGCGTACCGCAAGAAGACCGGCAAGCGCGTGTACGGCATCGGGCAGCCGCTCGGCGTCGACTCGAGCGACTCGTACTTCTCGTTCCTGACGTTCATGGACGGCTACAACGTCAAGCTGGTCGATGACAACGGCAAGGTGACCGTCGACGATCCGAAGGTGCGCGCGGGCCTCGTCAACGCGGTGCGCGACTACGCGGCGCCGTACACGAAGGGATGCTCGCCGCCATCGTCGACGTCGTGGAAGGACCCGGACAACAATGTCGCGTTTCACAACAAGACGACGCTCATGACGCACAACGCGACGATCTCTATCGCCGCCAAGTGGTACGACGACATGAACAACGCGACGCTGTCGCAGGCCGAGCGCGATCAGGCGAAGAAGAACTACTACGAGAATATCGTCACGTCGGGCTTTCCGCTGAAGCCGGACGGCACGCCGTTCAAGTACCGCGCCGCGGTCAAGACGGGCGTCGTGTTCACCGACTCGAAGAACAAGAAGCGCGCCAAGGAGTTCGTCACGTTCCTGCTGCAGGACGAGAACCTGATTCCCTATGTCGAAGGCGCGCTGGGCCGCTGGTATCCGGTGACCAAGTCGGGGGCTGCGCGGCTGTCGTTCTGGCTGGCCGATCCGCATCGCAGCTCGGTGCAGCGACAGTTCTCCGCCGGCACCAACACGTTCGAATTCACCAAGAACTACAAGTTCACGATTCTCAACAACGAGAACGTCTGGGCGAAGGCCGCGAACCGCGTGGCCACCGAGCACTGGACGCCGGAAAAGGCGACCGACGAAATGATCGCCCGCATCAAGGAAGTGACGAAGTAGCGTTGCGCGAACCGGTGCCCGCGGCGAGGCGTAACGCCTCGCCGGCGGGCATCGTCCGTTAGGGACACACGCTGATGTCGACACTCGCACTCCCGCCAAGCGGGCCGCTGTCGGTCGCGCCGTCGCGCAACCGCCTGTCGCCGTGGCGCACGTGGGGCGCGCTGATGCTCGCGCCGTATGTGCTGATATTCCTGGTGTTCGTGCTGTACCCGGTGTGCTACGGGCTGTGGCTCGCACGCCATCCGCAGAGTTACGTGCAGCTCGCCAACGACCCGGTGTTCTTCGGGTCGGTGGTCAACACGCTGGTATTCCTCGTCGTCGCGATCAACATCAAGATGGCGGTCGCGCTGTTCCTGTCCGGTTTCTTCGTCACCGCACGGCCGTGGATCAAGTGGCTGTCGGTGCTTTTCATCCTGCCGTGGGCGGTGCCGTCGATTCCCACGATCCTGTCGATCCGCTTCATGCTCAACCCCGAGTGGGGTGTAGTCAACCAGCTGATCTTCCGGCTGACCGCCGAGGACGGCCCCAACTGGCTCAACGACCGCTGGCTCGCGTTGTCGATGGCAATGACCGTGCATGTGTGGAAGAGCCTGCCGTTCTGGACGATGATCCTGATCGCCGCGCGCCTTGCGATTCCGCAGGAACTGTACGAGGCATCGAGTGTCGATGGCGCCTCGTCGTGGCAGAAGTTCAAGTTCGTCACTTGGCCTTCGGTGGCCACGCTGTACCTCACGTCGACCATCCTGTCGATGATCTGGACGCTGGGTGACTTCAACAGCGTCTACCTGCTGACCGGCGGCGGCCCTGCCGACCTGACGCACGTGCTCGCCACGCTCGGCATCCGCTACCTGCGCCTCGACCAGGTCGACCTGTCGATGGCGACCATCGTCTGCGCGCTGCCGCTGGTGCTGCCGCTCGTGTATTTCATGATGAAGCGGCTGTCGCGATGAAGGCAGTCAGCGCGAAAAAGGTCGCCACCGAGGCGAAGCTCCTGCTGATCGCCGTGCCGGTGCTGATCTGGACGCTGTTGCCGATCTATCACATGGTGCTGTTCGCGCTGTCGACCAAGCAGGAGGCGTTCTCCGGCCACCTGTGGCCCGATCATCCGACGCTGCACAATTTCTCCGTCGTGTTCCACGAGCAGAACTACTTCCTCAACCATTTCTGGGGACAGTTCTTGAACTCGGTGATCATCGCCGCCGCCGTCGGCGCGCTGACGTTGTTCATTGCCGCCACCGCGGCGTTCTCCATCAGCCGACTGAAGGCGCGCGGCGGCCGCCTGGTGCTCAACTGCGCGCTGTTCACCTATTTCATTCCCGCCGCATTCCTCGCCGTGCCGATGTACAAGGCGATGGGCCTGTACGGGCTGCTCAACCACCAGTCGGCGCTGATCCTCGCGATGGTGACGATCGCCGCCCCCTATGCGATCTGGGTGCTGAAGCAGGCGTCGGACAAGCTGCCTTTCGAGCTCGACGAGGCCGCGCGCATCGACGGCGCATCGCCGCTGCAGCTATTCCGCCTGGTCTACCTGCCGCTGATTGCGCCGTCGCTGGTCGCCGTGGGCGCGTATGCGGTGCTGCTCGCATGGAACGAATACCTGTACGCGTTCCTGCTGCTGTCCAACGACGCGGATGTCACGCTGCCGGTCGGCCTCGGCCACTTTCTGTCGGCCGACGATTCGCCATGGGAGTTGCTGATGACCGCGGGCCTGCTCTATTCGCTGCCGCCGGCGGTGATGTACTACGCATTCAAGCGCTACATGGTGAGCGGGCTCACCGCCGGCGCCGTCAAGTCCTGACGCTCATCCACCGAACAACGTACCCACGCGGACACGCACATGGCATCGGTTGCATTCCAGAACGTTGAAAAGAATTTCGGCGCCACCAAGGTCATCCACGGCATCACGTTCGAGATCGCCGATGGCGAGTTCCTCGTGCTGGTCGGGCCTTCGGGCTGCGGCAAGTCGACGCTGTTGCGCATGCTCGCCGGCCTCGAGGAGATCAGCGGCGGCGTGGTGACGATCGACGGCAGGAAGGTCAACGACGTCGACTCGAAGGACCGCGACATCGCGATGGTGTTCCAGAGCTACGCGCTGTATCCGCACATGAGCGTGCGCGACAACATGGGCTTCAGCCTGAAGCTGCGCAAGGCCGATGCGAAGCTGACCACCGAGCGCGTCGCGCGCGCCGCGCGGATCCTCAACCTTGAGCCCT
>DATCFA010000029.1:0-5855 GCA_036509805.1 Casimicrobiaceae bacterium | reverse complement strand
CGGCAACCCGCATTTTACGCGCTCACGCGACGGGCGCGATCCGAGCCGGAGCAGGAGCATCGGTGGATGCATCGCGCCGCGTTCCCTCTCCCGCGTGCGGGCGAAGGTGAGGGCAGGTTTCGCGACGCACACCCTCATCCCGGCCTTCTCCCGCAAGCGGGAGAAGGCGCACGGTGCGGGAGAAGGAGCGCAGTGCGGGAGAAGGAGCGCAGTGCGGGAGAAGGAGCATTGTGGCGAGCGGGCCGTCGATCTCGTTCACGTGCGGGTCGCGTGCCGCTCGATGCACACGGCCAGCACGTGGCGCGGGTCTTCGGCCCACCAGCGATCCGACAGGATCTCGACTTCGTGCAGGCCGCGATAGCCGGCGCCTTCCATCCAGCTACGCACGAGCGGCAGGTCGATGACGCCGTCGCCCATCATCCCGCGGTCGTTCAACAGGTCGCGCGTGGGGACGAGCCAGTCGCAGATTTGATAGGCGAACAGCCGCTCCGCCGCACCGGCGCGCTCGATTTCGTCGCGCAGCGCGGGGTCCCACCACACGTGATAGACGTCGACGGCGAGCCCCAGCCCGTCGCCACCGCGCGGCGCGAGTTCGTCGCACAGGTCGTTGGCCTGCGCCATCGTGTTGACGCAGGCGCGCTCGGCGGCGTACATCGGATGCAGCGGCTCGATGGCGAGCGGCATGCCGGCAGGCTTTGCATAGTCGAGCAGCTCGCCGATGCCATCGCGCACCATTTCGCGCGCGCCCGCGATGTCCTTCGACGCGATCTTCGCATCGGCGTCGCGCGGCAGACCGCCGACGACCAGCACCAGGCAGCGCGCGCGCAGTTCGAGCGCCTCGTCGACCGCGCGCCGGTTGTCGTCGCGCGCGCGTGCGCGGCCGGCACGATCGATCGCCGGAAACATTCCGCCCCGGCAGTAGCCGGAGACGTCGAGGCCCGCGTCGCGAATGCGCTGCGCGATGTCCTTGAGCCCCGCCCGCGCTACCTGGTCGCGCCACGGCGCGATGCCGCGGATACCCATTTGCGCAATCCCGGCGACGATGTCCTCGAGCTTCCACTGCTCGCGCAGTGTCGCGGTGTTGATCGAAAGCTGGCCGGTGTCGGGCATTGCGGTTTTCCAGAACTTGTCGTACGCCGGCTGCGCAGCATTTGCGCGAGCTCGCCCGAACGCAACGTCGCATGCGCTGCGTCGTCGCTTCAGGTTCAGCTATGCGACTCGCCGACCTTGACGATCTTCATCGTGTTGGTGCCGCCCGACTTGCCCATCGGCTCACCGATCGTCATCACGATCAGGTCCCCCTGCTTGACCTCGCCGCGCTGCAGCAGCTCCTGCTCGGCTGCGCGGAGTACCTCGTCGCGGTCGGTGCTCTGTTCGAGGAAAAACGAGCGCACGTTGCGGTAGAGCGCCATCTTGCGCTGCGTCGCGACCTTGGGCGTCAGCGCGAAGATCGGGCAGCCGCAGTCGTGGCGCGACATCCACAGCGCCGTTGACCCGGAATCGGTCAACGACGCGATCGCCTTCACCTTGAGGTGGAACGCGGTGAAGATCGTCGCCATCGCGATCGACTGGTCGATCCGCGTGAATGTGCGGTCGAGAAAGTCGCGGTCGAGCTCGACGGTGCGCGAGTTCTCCGCCTCGACGCAGATCTGCGCCATCGTGTCGACGGTCTCCACCGGATACTTGCCGGATGCGGTCTCGGCCGACAGCATCACCGCGTCGGTGCCGTCGAGCACGGCATTGGCGACGTCGGAAACCTCGGCGCGCGTGGGCACCGGATTCTGGATCATCGATTCCATCATCTGCGTCGCGGTGATCGTCAGCTTGTTCTGCTCGCGCGCGAGCTTGATCATCCGCTTCTGCAGACCCGGCACCGACGCGTTGCCCACCTCGACGGCGAGATCGCCGCGCGCGACCATGATGCCGTCCGATGCGTCGATGATCTCGTCGAGCGCGGTGATCGCCTCGGCGCGCTCGATCTTGGCGATCAGCAGCGCGTGGCCGCCGGCCGCGCGGATCAGCTGGCGCGCCATGTACATGTCCTGGCGGCTCTTGGGAAAAGACACGGCGAGATAGTCGGCGCCGATCTGGGCGGCGGTCTTCACGTCATCCATGTCCTTCGCCGTCAGCGTCGGCGCGGTGAGGCCACCGCCCATCCGGTTGATGCCCTTGTTGTTCGACAACACGCCGCCCACTTCGACGATCGTGACAATGCGCGGACCGTCCACCGCATCGACGCGCAGCCGGATTAGCCCGTCGTTGAGCAGCAGGATGGCGCCGCGGCTCACATCGCGCGGCAGTTCCTTGTAGTCGAGACCGACGTGTTCGCTGTCCCCCATCTCCACGTCGGCATCGAGAACGAATTGCTGGCCGGCGACGAGCTCGACCTTGCCGTCCTTGAACTTGCCGACGCGAATCTTCGGACCCTGCAGGTCGGCCATGATCGCCACCTCGCGGCCGAGCGCCTTGGCGGCTTCGCGCACGGCGAGTCCGCGTGCGATGTGGTCGGCGGCGGTACCGTGCGAGAAATTGAGACGGACACAGTCGACGCCGGCTGCGAGCAGGCGTGCGAGCACTTCGGGGGACGAGCAGGCGGGTCCCAGTGTGGCGACGATCTTGGTGGCGCGTGGCATGTGCGGGGGACTTTCGCGTTTGCGGCGGTGAAACCGTCAATGTTACGGGAATTGGCAACGCCACGAAAACGCGGCACTGCCGCCGCGGCTTCGCACCGCGTCAGCCGCGTGCTTCGAGCGCCGCCACTGCCGGCAGCGTCTTGCCTTCGAGAAACTCGAGGAATGCGCCGCCAGCGGTGGAGATGTACGAAATGCGCTTGGCGACGCCGAACTTGTTGATCGCGGCGATCGTGTCGCCGCCGCCTGCGATCGTATACGCACCCGACGCGGCGATCGCCTCGGCGAGTGCGCGCGTGCCGGCGGCGAATGCATCGAACTCGAACACGCCGATGGGTCCGTTCCAGACGATGGTTCCCGCGCCGGCGATCGCGTTGCCGAGCGCGGCCATCGATCGCGGGCCGAGGTCGAGGATCATGTCGTCGTCGGCAACGTCGGCGAGCGGTTTCAGTTGCGCGGGCGCGCTCGCCGAAAATTCCTTCGCGCAAACGACGTCGACCGGCATCGGCAGCTTGCCGGGAAACGCGTCGAGAATGGCCTTCGCCTCGCCCACCAGGTGATGCTCGGCCAGCGAGCGACCGATGCGGCCGCCGGCGGCGAGGATGAACGTGTTGGCGATGCCGCCGCCGAGGATCAGCGTATCCACGCTGCCTGCGAGCTCGGTAAGAATGGACAGCTTGGTCGACACCTTGGAGCCGCCGACGATCGCCACCAGCGGGCGCTTGGGGTGCGCGAGCGCCAACGCCAGCGCATCGAGCTCGGCCGCCATCAGCGGTCCGGCACACGCCACCGGCGCGTAGCGCGCGACGCCAACTGTGGTCGCTTCGGCGCGGTGCGCAGTGCCGAACGCGTCGTTGACGTAGACATCGCACAGCGACGCAATTTTTTGCGCGAGCGCAGGATCGTCTTTTTTCTCGCCGCGGTTGATCCGGCAATTCTCCAGCAGCACGAGGTCGCCCGGCGCCAGCGCCACGTGCCATGCGCCACCGTCGACCCAGTCCCTGACCAGCGGCACGTCGCGGTTGAGTAGCGTCGCAAGGCGTGCGGCGATCGGCGCCAGCGAGTCGGCCGGCGTCCACGTTCCCTCGGCCGGACGCCCGAGGTGCGACGTGACCATCACCGCGGCGCCGCGCGCAAGTGCGTCGCGGATGCCGGGCAGCGACGCGCGGATTCGTGTGTCGTCGGTGATGGCGCCCGCGTCGTCCTGCGGCACGTTGAGGTCGGCGCGGATCAGCACGCGCTTGCCGCGCACATCGACCTCGTCGAAACGCAGGAAGTGCATGTCAGGCAGAGCGATCGGGCCGCGCCATTGCGGGCCGGGCGGCGGCAACGCTGCGGGCGCGTGCGGCAGCGCGTATGGCGACCAGCTCGTCGCTGATGCGGCCCGCCGTCGTGACAAAGCAGAATGGCAGCAGCGCATGCACCAGCGCGGCGATGCCGCCCAGCGTCATCAGCGCGCCGAAGCGCAGCGCGAAGCGCAGGTGCTGCCAGTACGTTTCGTTGACCGACGCGGGATGGGCGGTGAAGAGATTGGTCATGGCGGTAGGTTTATCGAGAATGAGACGTCAGTGCTCGAGGCTTGCGCGCGTGAATTCGCATCCGCGTTCGGCAACGGCGGTGTCGATGAATGCGACGTTCGCAGGCGACAGGTATTCGGCGTAGTTGCCCACCTTGCCCTTGCGCACCTTGTACGATTCCGGATCGTCGGGATTCTTGGGCACCAGCGCGCTGCCGCGGAAACGCCGCTCGACCTCGGCGCGGCGCAGGTTGTCAAAGCGGCAGTACTCGACCGCGGCGTCGATGGCCGCGGCCTCGACGCCGATGCCGAGAAACGGCAGCACGCGCGCCAGCGTGCCGGCGGTGTCGGCGTGCATATCCTCGTAGCGGACATACATGAACGCGGCAGGTATGTGACGGCTCGCCGACCAGATCCGGTAGAAGTTGAGGACCTTGTCGACGCCGTAGCGCTCATCGCGCACGAACGCGGAGATCGGCTCGTTCCACGCGCCGACGCGTCGCGTTGCCTGCAGGTAGGCGGACACCAGGTTGTCGCGAACGTCGCGGCCGAGCAGCAGCACGCGCTTGCCCGCATAGACGTCGCGATCGGTCGCCATGTCCTGCCAGCGTACCTGCAGGCGCTGCGCGCTGCCGTCGTGGTCGAAGCCGATTTCGGGCACGCCCGCGAGCCGCGTCAGCGCCTGCACATCGAGCATGCGGCGCTCGGAGTAGTGATAGCGGTCGACCAGCGTCTTGCCGACGAGCGCGCGCAGCCACGTGCGGCCGGCTTTGGGATACGACAGCACGTAAACGTCGGCGTCGAACGGCAGCGAATGCGGTTTCATCGCGCAGGATCGGAATGCAGCGGCTGCGTGCGCCGGAGGGATGCGCTATTTCGCATTCATCAACGCCACCGTCGTGTCGAGCAGGCGGTTGGAGAATCCCCACTCGTTGTCGTACCAGCTCAACACCTTGACCAGGCGTGCGGATACCTTCGTCAGCGTCGCGTCGAACGTCGACGACGCGGGGTCGTGATTGAAGTCACTCGACACCAGCGGTGCGGTGTTGTAGTTGAGGATACCCTTCAGCGGACCGTCCTCGGATGCCGCCTTCATGATGGCGTTCACCTCGTCGACGCGGGTGTCGCGCGCGGCGATGAACGTCAGGTCGATGATCGATACATTGATCGTCGGCACGCGGATCGCGTAGCCGTCGAGCTTGCCCGCGAGCTCCGGCATCACCAGCCCCAACGCGCTCGCCGCGCCGGTCTTGGCGGGAATCATGTTCATCGTCGCCGAGCGCGCACGGCGCAGGTCCTCGTGATAGACGTCGGTCAGTACCTGGTCGTTGGTGTACGCGTGCACGGTGGTCATCAGGCCCGTGACGATTCCGATCCGCTCGTTCAATGGCTTCACCAGCGGCGCGAGGCAGTTGGTCGTGCAAGACGCATTGGAAATGACGGTGTCGGACGCTTTCAGCACCTGCTGGTTGACACCGTAGACGATCGTCGCGTCGACGTCCTTGCCGCCTGGCGCGGAGATGATGACTTTCTTCGCACCGGCCCTGATGTGCGCGGATGCCTTGTCCTTGCTGGCGAACAATCCCGTGCATTCGAGCACGACATCGACGCCGAGCGCGCGCCACGGCAGTTGCGACGGGTCGCGAATGGCCAGCACCTTGATGCGATCGCCGTTGACGACCATCGCGTCGGCGTCGACGTTGACGGTG
>DATCFA010000028.1:0-3885 GCA_036509805.1 Casimicrobiaceae bacterium | reverse complement strand
CAGTCGCGAAATGCATTGCCGCCGTCGCTTTCGAGCTTGCGCAGCCGCGCGGCGAGCAGCGGATCGTCCGGTGGCGCGAACGGCAGCTTGTCGATGACGACCACCGACAACGCGTCGCCGGCGACATCCACACCTTCCCAGAAACTCGCCGATCCCAGCAGCACCGCGTTGCCCAGGCGCCGGAAGCGCTCGAGCAATTCGGTTTTCGAGCCTTCGCCCTGCACGAGTATGGGAAACGCGAGGCCCTCGCGTGTGAACGCCGCCGCGAGCCGGTCGCGCGCGCGTGCCAGCGCACGCAATGTCGTGAACAGCATGAACGCACGCCCGCCGCTTGCGCGCAGCACCGGCAGCGCGGCGTCGACGACGGCGTCCGTGTGCTCGGGCGCATTGGGAGCAGGCAGATTGCGCGGCATATAGAGCAGCGCCTGCGTCGCGTAGTCGAACGGGCTTTCCCAGCAGCCGGTGACGGCATCGGCCAATCCGAGCGTGGACGTGTAAAGGTCGAAGCTGCCGGCGACGGCGAGCGTCGCCGACGTGAAAATCCACGCGCGTCCCGACGTATCGACCTGGCGGCGGAAGATGCGCGCCACCGACAGCGGCGACGAATGCAGCTGGAATCCGTACGCCGACACGTCGACCCAGCGGATGAAGCCGTCGCTCGCATCGGCGTCGTCCGCGGCGGCGTCGTCGCGCCAGCGCGTCAGGCGTCCGCCGATGTCCTCGGCCCGCTGCGCGAGCGCGGCCAGGTCCTCGCTGCGCTCGCCGACATGCGCGAGGCCGGCGGCTGCGCGGTCGACCGCGGCGACCAATGCATCGAGTGCTGCGCGCACATCCACGCGCGCAAGCGCCGCTTCGCGCGGCATCTTGCCCGCTGCATCGCCGAGTGCGAGGCGCAGCCGCTTGGCGGCGGGCGACAGGTCCGCCGCGGCGTCCGGCAGTTCCGGCATGTCGCGCGCGTTGCTGCGCGCCGCCACTTCGGCGTCGCGCGCGAGGTCGCTTACCTGACCCAACGTCGTCTGCTCGCCGAAGAACAGCGTCGCCGTATCGGGCAACTGGTGCGCCTCGTCCAGGATCACCGTATTGCACGCGGGCAGCAGCTCGGACAAACCTTCGTCGCGCAGCATGATGTCGGCGAAGAACAGGTGATGGTTGACGACGACGACGTCGGCGTCGAGCGCGTCCTTGCGCGCCTTCATCACGAAGCATTCGCGGAAGAACGCGCAGTTGGAACCCAGGCAGTTCTCGCGCGTCGACGTGACCAGCGGCCAGATCGACGCGTTCTCCGGTACGTCGGCGAGCTGCCCGCGATCGCCGCGCTCGGACGCCTGCGCGAAACGGATGATCTTCTGCAAATGGCGCGCGTCGTCGCGCGACGGCAGGCGGCCTTCCTGCGACGCCTTTTCGAGGTGGTGCAGGCAGACGTAGTTGGCGCGGCCCTTCAACAGCGAAATCGTCACCGGCAGCTTGAGCGCGTCGCGCACCATCGGCAGGTCGCGTTCGTAAAGCTGGTCCTGCAGTGTCTTGGTGCCGGTGGAAATGATCACCTTGCCGCCCGACAGCAGCGCAGGGACCAGGTAGGCGAACGTCTTGCCGGTGCCGGTGCCCGCTTCGGCCACCAGTTGTCCCGCGTCGCGGATCGTGCGCGCGACCGCTTCGGCCATCGCGAGCTGCCCGTCGCGCCGGCGAAACCCCGGCATCGCCTGCGCGAGCACGCCGCCGTCGTCGAAAATCGACAGCAGCTCGTCGCCGGCGCCGGTGTGCCGCGGCGCGCCGCCCTGGTCCGGCGGAGTCAGTTCGCCGCCTTTGCGACGGCTTTCGCCGTCCTGGTGGCCGGCTCCTTCGCCGCGGTGTGGGCCGCCGGCTTCTTCACGGACCTGGCAGCCGGTTTCTTCGCGGGCTTCTGCGCCGCGAGCTGAATTTCGGTCTGCGCTTCGACGATACGCTCGGAAAATGCCGTGAACGGCGTCATCGTTCGCGCCTTGTACGCTTCGTCGCTTTCGCCGGGTCTCCACGCGAGCTCGGCCAGCGCCTTCAGCCACAGTTCGTGCAATTCGCGCAGCGCCGCCGCCGCCTTCGGCGCACGCGTCACCGACTTGAGCGCTGCCTGGAACGGGTGCGCCATGTCGAGCTTCTGCTTCACCAGGCAGGATTCGCTCTTCGCGCCGTTGGTGCCTTCGGTCGAGTGCTCGTAGCCGAACTCGATGATCTCGATGCTCTTCACGTTCTTGCACATCGTGTAGAGATGGCCGACCGCGTCGAAATAGCAGTCGAGTGCCGGCTTGCCGTCCGAGTTCGGACAGATATAGTTGTACTGCGGCCCCGGGTTGCCGCCGATGGTTTCGGCGCCGGACGGGGCGGCCAGCAGAAGGGCCAGCGCGATAAAAAGGATTTGCCGCACGATCGATTCCGCAATGACGTGATGCCGAATGCTACTCGCCCGCAGGTGTCGGCTTCAAGCGCGACGCTCGGACGAGGCGGCGCCCGGCGTGTTTCGGCCGCTGGTACGCTAAAGCGTGACGCCGCCGGAGACCTCGATCACCGCGCCGTTGATGTAGGACGCTTCGTCCGATGCCAGCCACGCGTAGGTGTTGGCGACTTCCTCCGGCCGCCCGAGCCGTCCCAGCGGCACCTTGTCGCGGATCAACGTGAGCACCTTGTCCGGCATCGTCGCAAGGATCGGCGTCTCGATGAAGCCCGGGCAGATCGCATTGGCGCGAATTCCCTTGCTGCCGAGCTCGCGCGCCCACGTCTTCACCATGCCGATCACCGCGAACTTGCTGGCGGCATAGTTGGTCTGGCCGAAGTTGCCATACAGGCCGACGATCGACGACGCGTTGAGGATGCACCCCGAGCCCTGCGCGATCATGATGTCGACCACCGCCTTCGTGCAGTTGTAGACGCCCTTCAGGTTGACGTCGATCACGCGGTCGAACTGTTCGTCGGTCATCTTCACCAGGCGCGCGTCCTGCACGATGCCGGCGTTGTTGACCAGCGTGTCGATGCGTCCCCACGCGGCCATCACGGCCTCGACCATCCGCGCGATGGTCGCCTTGTCGGTGACGTCGACGGCATATGCGAGTGCTGCGCCGCCGGCAGCGACGATGGCCGCCGCGGTGGCCTCGGCGGATGCGAAGTTGACGTCGCAGACGGCAACGCGCGCGCATTCCTGCGCGAATTTTTCCGACGTCGCGCGGCCGATGCCCTGGCCGCCACCGGTGATGATCGAAACCTTGCCCTGCAATCGCATCGTGGGTATCGCTTTCGGTTTCTTGCCGAGTTTCGCCATCGAACCGTGCAGTCGAAAGGCGAGCGCAGCGGCCGGCAAAACCCCCGCACTCTAGCGGCAAATATTGCGATGCACAAGGGGTGCGACACTGCCGGCGAGTTGCGAGCAGCGATCGCGCAGTCCTGTGAACTACACAGAAAAACAATGGTTTGCGTCAAACCGCGTCAATGTCCGACTGCGCGGTCCGCGTCGTGTAGTGCAGGGTCATGCTGCAACTGCGCAGGCACCGCGGGTTCCCAGTGCTCGACGACCAGCTGCAGCGCGCATTGCCCCTGATAGCGGTTGACGCCCGGCCGGTAGGCGATGCGGATGCGCGGCGGCAACGCATCGGCGTGGCCGAACAGGATCGCCTCGTACACGTTGCCCGCTCGCCGCAGCCGCAGCCGCAAATGCGCGCCACCGACGATGCGCTGTTCGACGACATCGAACGCGCCGTCGAAACGCGGCGGCGCGAAGCCGTGACCCCAGACATCGCCTTCGATGGCCTCGGCGAGCTGCAGCGACAGTTCGCCGGCATCGAGCTCGCCGTCGCTTTCCAGCGTGCGCGCGAAATCGACGTCCGAGAGTTTTTCGCGTGCGACCGTGTCGAACGCGGCCTT